>CAYTPJ010000019.1:0-24281 GCA_964439755.1 uncultured Oscillospiraceae bacterium | reverse complement strand
ACGGTTCGATCCCGTTCCGGGTCGCCATTTTTTTATAATATAAATTTTATTTTTGATTGACAAAAATTTCATTTTACTGTATAATTAACCATTAAGGAAAGGTTTTTTCGTTTCATTTGTCTTTTCAATAGAGAAGCAGAAGCAAAAATATCCTTTAAAGCTGTTTTTCGATAGAAACAGCCATTCATGTCTGTCCAAAAACCAAACGAATACACTTTTCTTGCCACCAAGAAAAAGAAGGTACAATGTATGAAAATTGCAATGATCGGGCAAAAAGTAGTGCCTTCCCGTGAAGGAGGCATCGAGGTTGTCGTTACAGAGCTTGCTCCTCTTTTGGTTCAAATGGGGCACCAGGTAGACTGTTACAACCGTTATTCAAAAGGTGATCCAATTACAAAAAAAGTAAGTGATTATAAGGGCGTGCGATTGTTTCGAGTCACCACACCCAAAAGCAGCAGCCTAAATGCCATTGTATATGCTTTTCTTGCGTGTATGCGTGCTCTGTTTAAAAAATATGACATCATCCACTTTCACGCCGAAGGCCCTGCTTTTATGACATTCTTTACACATCTATTTAAAATAAAATCTGTCGTCACTGTGCACGGGTTGGACTGGCAAAGGCCAAAATGGCAAGGCTTTGCGAAAAAGTTTTTGCATTTTTCAGAAAAAACGCTTGTAAAGTATGCAGACCAAATCATTGTACTCACAAAGCATAACCAAGACTATTTTTTAAACACCTATCAAAGAAAAACAGTGTGCATAGGCAACGGTGTCACCCTTTCTCCTCCCCTTCCCCCTACAAAAATCAAGGAGCAATTTTCCCTCCAAAAAGAAGGGCACTACCTCTATTTAGGGCGCATAGAAAGGGGCAAGGGCATTCACTATCTCATCCGTGCTTTTAAAAACCTTAAAACAACCAAAAAGCTTGTCATTGCAGGGCGCATAGATGAAAACGATGCTTATTTATCCGAACTGCGTGCGCTCATTCAAGGAGATAAAAATATACTTTTCACAGACTTTGTGCAAGGTGCACGCATGCAAGAACTGTATTCAAACGCTTTTGCTTTTGTATTGCCCAGCGATAGTGAGGGCATGCCCATCAGTGTGTTAGAAGCTTTGAGCTTTGGCACAAGGTGTATTTTAAGCGATGTAGAAGGCAACAGAGAAACGGCGCAAAGCCATGCTCTGTACTTTGAAAAAGGAAATGAAAAAGACCTTGAATTTGTCTTGCGTCATGCAGAAAATACGCCTTATTTAGAATGTCAAAAGTCTGCTTCCATTGCCTATGTAAAAGATTGTTTCACTTGGCAAAGCGTTGCTGAAAAGACAGTCTGTGTATATGAAAACACGATCAACAACACAACCAGCACTTTTAATACAACAAGAGCATAAAAAGGGAGAAATAAAGTGAATACACTTGATTTTACAAAAAATAGCAAGTTAGACCCTCACTTAATTCAGGTGATGGATTTCGCCAAAGTCATGTTATCTTATCATTCCAATGAATCTTTGGTACATTTTAACCACGTGAAAAGGTACACCAAATTGCTGTGCCTTAAATACAATGCACTTTTCCCTGAAAAAGCTTTTAGTGATGACGTATTGCCCTATATCTACGAAGGTGCAAGCCTACACGATATTGGTAAAATTTCTGTACCCGATTCATTGCTCCGAAAAGAAACAGCGCTCACCTCTGATGAATTTGATGAAATAAAGAAACACACACTCAAAGGCGCGCAAATCATAGACAGAATGGCAGACATCTGTAAGCTTGGCAAAGAAAAAGAATATTTGAGAAACATTTGTTTGTATCACCATGAACGCTATGACGGCAAAGGCTACCCTCAAGGGCTTAAAGGCAATGAAATCCCTTTAGAAGCTCAAATTGTGTCCATCGTAGAAGTGTATGATGCGTTGACAGAAAAAAATTATCATGATGCTATACCCCATGAAGAAGCGATGCGTAAAATCATATCTGGGGAATGTGGAGAATTTAACCCCGATTTAATCAAGTGTCTACAATATATCGAACACGACCTACATGTGCTCGTTGCGTCCAAAGATAACAAAGACCGTCTGCAATTGCTTGAAAACGTGTATGCTAAAAACCGTTTTTCCTATTGGAAAAAGAAACGCTTTTTAGACATTCTCTGTTCTTTCCTTGCAATCATTGTGCTTTCTCCCCTTCTTCTTTTGATTGCACTCGTTATCTTTATCGATGACCCGCACGGTAGCCCTATTTTTAAGCAAGTACGCTTGGGCAGGCACAAAAAGCCCTTTACTATGTATAAGTTTAGAACCATGGTGGTGGATGCTGAAAAAAGATTAAAAGATCTGGAAGCACGCAATCAAAAAGACGGTCCTGCTTTTAAAATCAAAGACGACCCTCGCATTACACGTGTGGGCAAATTTCTACGCAAAACGAGTTTGGACGAATTGCCTCAGCTTTTCAACATTCTAAAAGGGGATATGGCAATTGTGGGCCCTCGCCCCCCACTCCCTAAGGAAGTGGATCAATACAGCCGTTATCATGAAATGCGCTTGTCTGTAACGCCCGGGCTTACTTGCGATTGGCAAGTACAGCCAGAACGTGACAACATTGGGTTTGAAGAATGGATGGACATGGACGTTGGGTACATCGGTACTCGGTCTATTAAAAAGGACATCAAAATCATTTTCAATACAATATTGTCCATGTTCAATAAATCAGGCAGTTAAACACCTAAAACATTTTTAGGAGGTTCCAAGGTGGAATTAAATAGTCCATTAAAAACGTACAACAGCAAAAAAAACGTTTCTCCCCCTCTTTACTTACATATTTTATTTATTGTAGGGGTCGTATTGTCTGCACTGGGCGATTTTAAGGGGTTTGGTACCAAAGGCATGTACCTAAAAGTGAGCATGCTTTTTTCCATTTGTGCCTCTCTTTTATACCTTTTAAAAATGCAAGATTTAAAAAAGTTAAAAGCTTGTGGTTTTTTTCTCTTTTTCTTTTCCTTGCCTATACTCTTTGTTATCGGATATTCCATGGGCATATGGAGCTTTAAAACAATTGAAATGACGTATATTACACGTGGTGTTGAAAAAACGATTTTCCAATTCGTCACCATCTTTTCCGTTGTAGCAGGCGCTTATTTATTCGGTTCTCTCGTTGTGGACTATTTTTTCATTGGCATCTGCATGGGCAACGCACTCATTATGGGGCTTAGTTTTCTAAAAATGGGGCCAGGTGCTGCACTCTCCAACATGCCCGTTTTTTTAAGAAGCATTGAAATCCACGATATCACATTTTGCATGGGTCTATTCTGCATCTATTATTTTTTCAACAAACCCAAATACGGCTCTCGCTATGTATACATTGCAATTGCTGTATTTTTCTTTTACATGGGCTTAAAGCGCATTGCCCTTGTATCCATGGGCGCCGCAGTTATGATTGGCTTTGTAATCAAGCTATTCAACAACAAAAATCAGCAAAAGCTCTGCATTTTCATCAGCATTCTGCTTGTTGTGCTCGCTTTTTTGTACGTCATCGTTGTGTCCAATGGCACATTTATTGCTGTCATGAATGACTTGGGTGTTGACACTCAAGGGCGTGACCGTATTTATAAATACATCAAACAGTACTACGAAATCGGCCCCCAATTCACAGGATATGGCTTTGAATACACTGTTGCTCTTTTGCGCAACATGCGTGACACTGGTGAACAAGTGATCAAAGTAACAGGCATTCACAATGACTTTTTGAAGTATTATATCGAGCTTGGTTTCTTTGGATTTTTCATTTGGAACATATTTACTTTTGTGATACAGCCTCTTGTTTTTAAGAAAAAATTTAATAAAGAGGCTGTCCTCCTCTGCGTTTTAACGAATATTTACGCTTGGTGCACATACCTTACAGACAACACGAGCTATTATTTCTTTATGAGTATGACCCTGCGTGCTATATCCATTGGCATGTGTTTTCAATTCCTTGAAAAAAGGGAAAGGGAAAAAGTGAATGAGGATAAAACGCACTTTGCAACGCACCTAACGAAAGAACAAATTCAAAAATTAGATGCGCCCTATAATACTTAAACAAAAGGAGAAAATACGATGAGAACGATAGAAAACGTGTTGAACAAGTGCACAGGATGTACTGCTTGTGCGCAAATATGCCCTCAAAAAGCCATTACATTTTCCCCAAACAATGAAGGCTTTTTGTACCCTATTATCGATCATAACAAGTGTGTACAATGCGCACTCTGTCAAAAAGCATGTCCAATTCTAACCCCTCCTTCTTTTTCTACGCCTAAAGACGCTTACGCTTGCTACATAAATCAAGAGGTTGTTTTAAACACAAGCTCCTCTGGTGGTGTGTTCAGCGCCGTCAGTCAATATATTTTAAAACAAAAGGGCGTTGTGCTTTCCGTGCTGTTAGATGAAACAGACTTTTCATGTGCTTACCAACTCTGCACAAAAGAAGAAGATTTAGCCCCTTTCAGAGGCTCTAAATATGTGCAAGCGCATGTGCACGATGTATACAAAATTGCAAAACAATATTTAAACCAACAAACACCCCTTTTGTTTTCGGGCTGTCCTTGCCACATTGCAGGGCTTAAAAACTATTTGGGCAAAGATTATCCCACGCTGTACACGCTGGATATCCTCTGCCACGGTGTGCCCTCTCCTCTGCTTTTTCAAACATATATGAAACATTTGAGCCAAAAAGGAGATGTGCACAATTACAAGTTTAGAACAAAGAAAAAAGGTTGGGGCATGTATATTGAATATAATCAAAACAACAAAGAGCACGTGCGCCCTGCCCTCTTAGACCCATATATGCACCACTTTTTAAAGTGCAACACATATAGAGAGAGTTGCTATCAATGCCCTTATGCAAAAAAAGAACGCTTGGGTGACCTTACGATTGGCGATTACTGGGGCATTTTAAAAGAGCATCCCGAATTTTACAGTGAAAAAGGGGTGTCCTGTTTACTCGTTAACACAGAAAAAGGGCAAACGCTCTTTGAACAAATAAACAATCAAATAACGTATACAAAAACAACGGTGGAAAGCATCCAAAAGCATAACAAAAACCTTGTTATGCCTTCCAAACGTCCTGCCCGTAGAGATACCATCTACAAGGGAATTTCGGACAAATCTCCCCATTTGTTTGTGAAAGAAAACTTGAAAATCAAAAACAATCCAAAAGACCTTTTAAAAGCGCTCATTCCTTGGCAAATCAAAAAGCTATACATGAAAGGGGTAAGAAAATGATTAAAGTATTGCACAGCGTGAGCAATATGGACAGAGCAGGCATTGAAACTTTTATAATGAATTATTATCGCTATATGGATAGAAATCAAGTGCAGTTTAACTTTTGGTGCAACAAGCCAAACGATGGCGCTTATAAAGAAGAAATTGAGCGTTTGGGTGGGCATCTATACCATTCCCCTGGTTATAACCCCCTCAAATTCATTGCTTATATTCGTACAATGAAAAAAATAGTCAAAGACGAAAAAATTTCCATCATCCACGTGCACAATGGCGCACTTGGGTTATTTGCGCTTTTGAGTGCACGCTTTTGCAAAGTCCCTGTGCGCATTTATCACGCACACAATTGCAAAATCCCCTTGGGCAAAGGGCATATTTTTAAAACTTTTTTAAAACCTTTTATCAAATACAACGCCAATCATCTCTTTGCTTGTAGTCACAAAAGTGCATCTTTTTACTACGGGAAACGTATTTTTAGGCAAAAAAAATACACGTTTATTGCCAATGCGATTGAAACAGAACGCTTTGTGTTCGATGAAAACAAAAGAAATGAAATGCGCACACAGTATCACCTCGAAAACAAAAAAGTGTTGCTCCACGTGGGTCGTTTTTCCACGCAGAAAAACCACGTGCGCTTGTTGCACATTTTTAAAGCCTTAAAAGCTCTACAAGAAGATGCCGTTTTGCTTTTATTGGGTGACGGCGAAGGTCAAGAAGATATGAAAGTGCTTGCCCAGTCACTCGGCATTGAAAAAGATATTTTCTTTATGGGCAATCGGCAAAACATAAACGATTTTTACCAGATGGCTGACTTGTTCATTCTCCCCTCCCTTTGGGAAGGCTTCCCCGTGGTTGCTGTGGAAGCGCAAGCGTGTGCCCTCCCCTGTGTATTTTCTACCGAGGTCACAAACGAAGTTCAAATCACAGAGCCTGTGGCATTTGTTTCTTTAGAGGAAAAAGATGACGTATGGGCGCAAGCAGCTTATCAATTGCTCCAAAAAAACACACCTCGCATAGACCAAACAAACCTCATAAAGCACGCAGGATATGATGTGCAAACAGAAGCACAAAAGCTCCTTTCAAAATATGTATCGTGGGCACATGAAAAAAGCAAAAAAGAGGAGTGCAGTGTATGAAAATAGGCATTTTAACACATCACTTTGTCAATAATTACGGTGCATTTTTGCAAACCTACTGTTTAACGCAAGCTGTCAAACGCTTGCGCCCAAATGACAAAGTTGAAGTGATTGATTTTATCAACCTCTATCAAAAATCCTACAACACATTGGGGCTTTTTAAACCCAACATACATAAAGACACTTTAAGGTCATACGCACAAAGAGTATGCCTTTTCAATGTTTTTAAAAGGGCAACGAACAAGCATCTGCCCCTTTCAAAGCGTGTGTATTCCGTTCAAAAAATCAACGAAATGCAATATGACATCATCCTTATAGGCAGTGATGAAGTGTGGAATTATGTAGACAAAAAGAGCTTTCATTCTGTAAAATTCGGTGTCGGGCTTACGTGTAAACACCTCATCGCCTATGCCCCTTCCGTAGGGCTTGCCACTGATTTTTCTGATTTTGAAAAAAATCTTGCAGAGCATTTAAAAACCTTTTCTTTTTTGTCTTATAGAGATAACAACACCAAAAATCTTATAGACCAAAAAGTGCAAAAAGAGGCTTTCCCTGTGTTAGACCCTGTGTTTTTATCCCCCTTGCCTGATGTTACAAGCGAAAACATTTCCCTTTTAACGCAGAAAAAATATGTCCTCTTTTATCACTTTGGTGATACATTAACGCAAGAAATGATTGATCAAATACACCAAAAAGGATTGTTGCTCATTGGCGCAGGCGAATACCAAAAAGGCTATGACGTTTTAAAAACAAACATCACACCTTTTGAAATGGCATACCTATTTAAAAAAGCTGAATATGTGCTGACAGGCACTTTCCACGGTGTTGTGCTCTCTGTGGTGCACCATACCCCTTTTAGCGTGTGCCCCAACAACATCACAAGAGTTCAAAAAGTGCAAGGCTTGCTCCAAACACTGCATTTGTGTGACCGTTTGATAGAAAAAGGCAAATATGATTTCCAAAAGGAATTGCTCCGTCCCCTTGATTATAGCCTTGTAAACGCTCACATTTTAGAAATGAAACAAGCAAGTTTGGATTATCTAAACGATGCAATCCATCAGGAGGAAAAGTAAATGGACAACACTCTGCCCCCCATAAAATTAGGCTACTACAAACACTACAAAGGCAAGGATTACAAGGTGATTGGACGTGCCACACACTCTGAAACGCTCGAACCCCTCGTTATATACCTCGCTCTATATGACAACAATTCCATGTGGGCAAGGCCTGAAAAAATGTTTTTTGAACACGTCATTGTGGACGGAAAAGAAGTGCCACGCTTTGCATTTGTAAAAGAATAAAAGGAGAAAAAACAATGAAAAACATACTCTTTATTTTTACCGACCAATGGAGAGGGGATTGCTTGAGTGCAACGGGGCACAAAAATGTGTTCACCCCACACTTAGACGACTTATCCAACGACAGCATGGTGTTTGACAGAGCGTACGCTCAAGCCCCCAGCTGTATCCCTGCAAGAGCGTGTGTGGTCACTGGAAAGTGCCCAAATAGCACAGGCTTTATAGGCTATCAAGACGGTGTTGTATGGGATTATGACAAAACCATGATGTCACTTTTGAGGGACAATGGCTACCAAACCATCAATGTAGGCAAAACGCACTTCTTCCCTCAAAGAGCGCACCTTGGGTTTGAAATCAACCACGTGTACGACCCCATTTCTCTTGTACCAAAATTCAAGTCAGACTATCATATTTTCTTAGAAAAAGAAACGAGAAACACAGTGCACGACACGGCTTCCACCTTTGATGGCAATGCCTATGTGCACTACCCATGGAAGGGCGACAGCTATTTGCACCCCACAGAATGGACGGCTGATACTGCCATTCAGGATTTGGAAAACCGTGATGTTATGCGCCCCTTCTTTATGCAATTGAGTTTCCACAGACCTCATCCACCCTATGACCCACCTCAATTTTTCTTTGACATGTACAAAGACCAAGAGTTGGACGACATTCCCTGTGGTGCGTGGAGCGAAATCTACTCAAAAGACACGCTCTCCATCAATGATTGGCAAGGCAGTCGAAACAAAAAAGCGCTCGACACCATGCGCAAAGCATACTACGCAAGCATTTCCCACGTGGATTACTGCATTGGCAAGGTGCTCACGTATTTAAAGCACAACAAGCTCTATGATGATACACTGATCCTCTTTACTTCAGACCATGGAGAGCTTTTGGGTGACCACCATATGTATCGCAAAATCAGCCCCTTTGAAGGCTCTGCAAAGCTTCCTTTTATCGTAAAAGATGCACATCAATCCAACTGCTTTAGTCGCTGTGACACCCCTGTATCCCACTTTGATATCATGCCTACTTGTTTGAATTTTGCAGGCATCAAAATTCCCTCTGACGTAGAAGGAAAAGACATATTGCCCTTAACAAAAAAAGATGCTGCTTTTGACCGTACATACTTGCATGGTGAACACTCCGGCTATGGCGACAACGGCTGGCAATTCATTGTAGACAAGCAATTCAAGTACATTTGGAACACAAAAACAGGCAAAGAATTGATGTTTGACTTAAACCACGACCCTCAAGAATTGGTTGATTTATGTGCAGATGACAAAAACGCTTCCCTTGTTGCGCAATATCGTGAAAAGCTCATTGCATGTTTAAAAGACAGAGAAGAAAATTTAGTGGTGGATGGTCAATTAGCCCCTGGTCAAGTACTCCCTGCCGTTAAAAAAGCCTTTCTACAAAACTCCCTTCGTTTAAGAGAAAAGCTGTCCATTTAATATGCCCTATACTGTATATCATTTTTAAAAAAAGCTCTTGCAAAAGGGCTTTTTTTGTGCACACATTCAAACAATTTACAACTCGTTTACATCTCCCCCCTTTCTATTTTCCTGCGTGTGTGATATACTGATTTTAAAGGAGGAAGAAGGATGAATGAACGCATTTTAATCATGGAAGATGATGAAGCAATACTAAAATTATTAAACACCAATTTAAAAATAGCAGGATATCAAACAACCTGCGCAAGAGATGGTGAAGAAGCGCTTTCTTCCCTTCAAAGTCAAGCCTTTGACATTGCACTTTTAGATATCATGGTGCCTAAAATAGACGGGTTTGAGCTTTTCCCTTTCTTGCAGCAAAAAAATATACCTGTGATATTCCTTTCTGCAAAAGCTGATGTTTCAAGCCGTGTACAAGGGCTTAAAATGGGTGCAGAAGATTATATGGTCAAGCCCTTTGACATATTAGAATTGCTTGTCCGTATTGAAAAAGTGCTTGAACGGCATACGCCCACACAGAAAACATATGCGCTCAACAACATTTTATTAGATGACAACAGCCACACGGTCACCAAAAACAATGTGCCCATTTCCCTAAAACCCATGGAGTACGACCTTTTAAAAATATTTGTCAAACACCCAGGCATGATTTTTTCTCGTGAAACACTGCTCAAAAGAGTATGGGGAGATGCTTTTATAGGGGAAACACGCACAGTAGATGTGCACGTTGCCTCCCTTCGCAAAAAACTCGATTTAAATGACAATATTGTGACCGTCTATAAAATCGGTTATCGGTTGGAACAAAAAAAGTGAATGTGTGGTAAAAACAAGCGTTTTTATGCGTTGCATTATACTCCATAATACATGCTTACATTTTAACGGATATTTTAATTATTGTATACAAATACACAACTTTAAGGAGATTTATAAAAATGAAAAAATTACTCTGTTTGCTCTATATACTTTCTTTGTTTGCATTTTTCCCTTCCACGCACGTCCATGCGCTACAAAACCAAGTTTCAGCGCCCGAAAGTGTACAAGCCTCTTTTCAATCCAACACAGGCAAAACAACCATTGAAGTAGACGCAAAAATCTATGTACCCGACACAAAGCAAATGTTTCTCATCCCTGTAAAAAGTGCATTTTTCCCAGAAGACCTCGTGCAACGTGTATTTACAGCCCTGTGGCCAAATGAAAAATCTCCAAAATTTGAAGAAGAAACCGAAGATATATCTCTTTTTACAGAGGGAAAAGGGCAGTCTGATGTGTTTACCAAACACAGTACAAGTATGTACGCACGTAAAAAAAACAGCTATCGTGCTGTCCACTCTAGATATTATCAAATGCCAAATTCAAACAGTCCTTATGATGTTGCGCTCAACACAAATTGTCGTGTTCAAAACACTATACTCTATGATGGCTATGGTAGAAACCAAGATGTGCCCAAAGAAGGCATTAAAGGGCATGCGCTCACAACTGTTCAAGCCATTGAAAAATCAAATTCCTTTCTACATGCGCTGACAAAACAGCCCTATACCTTCTTTAATATAGGCGCAATAAATGGATATTATTTTGACGGCACAAAAGAAAACGCTTGTTCATATCAAAGCGCCTCCCCCTCCTATACGCTCACTTACACTCGCATGGTAGAAGGTGCACCCTTATTGCCTGCCTATGGGCAAATGATGGATAGTAGCTGCCGAGATGATTTGTACATTCCTGCTGTGGGGTATGACCAAATGTTTATTACATTCAACCAAGAGGGAGAAATATCAAACTTTTGTTGGTTTTGCCCCACTGAAATCATGGAAGAGCGTTTTCCACAAACACTCTTGCCTTTTTCAAAAATCATGCCCATTGCAGAAAAAATATTGCCTCTGCGCTATCAAAGCCTTGAAATAGAAGCACCACAACACTATACAGTGCAGGATATTGTTTTGGGCTACATGGCATTATTGCAACGTGATCAGCTTTCTTTTGCGCTCACACCCGTTTGGAACTTCTATGGTTATCGCACGGAGTTCATAGATGATTATGCATATGAATGTTATCTACCTTTATTGTCCATCAATGCGATAGATGGCACAGTCATCGACTTAGCATACGGCTACTAAAAAGCGTACAAACCCTTTGAGTTTTGCTTATACGCTCACATATTTTTGATATTCTTCCTCTTTAAAGCCCACGAGCACTGTGTTGCCCACCACAAGCAAAGGTCTTTTTACAAGCATACCATCTGATGCCAAAAGCGCAAATTGTGCTTCCTCTGACAAAAGGGGGAGTTTATCTTTTAACGCAAGCGATTGATACACAAGCCCACTTGTGTTGAAGAATTTTTTAAGGGGCAAATTGCTTTTTTTGTGCCACTCTTTTAATTCCTCAACAGATGGATTTTGCGTTTTAATGTCCCTTTTTTCAAAATTTACATGATGGTCCACGAGATATTTTTCTGC
This sequence comes from uncultured Oscillospiraceae bacterium, assembly GCA_964439755.1. GTDB lineage: Bacteria > Bacillota > Clostridia > Christensenellales > Aristaeellaceae > CAYTPJ01. Next base: position 12,687 of record CAYTPJ010000019.1, on the reverse strand, counting down.
TTTTTTGCAGGTTGAGCATTTTTCATAACAGATAAATAACATGGTAATACCCTCTCTTTTTTTTATTTTCATATAGAGCATACCACAAAAAGCACAGCTTTTTCAATCCCAATATTGCTTTATTTATAGAAAAAAAGCGTTTTTTACAAGAAATTTGCATTTAATTCAATAATCATGCGTAAAAGCCTTGCAATTATGTAATAAATATGTTACTATTTAAGGCAGTGCTCTACACAAAGGGCACATATCCAAACCGTAAGGTTAATTGGGAGGGTGTCCTAAAGATGGGCTATACAGTTGAAAAAATTTCAGGTAACCAGGTAAAAATCAATTTTGAAATTCCATCCGTGGAATTTGATGAAGCGCTCCAAAAAGCGTATCTTAAAATGCGTTCAAAGGTACAGGTTCCCGGCTTCCGTAAGGGTCGTGCACCTCGTAAACTCATTGAACAAATGTATGGTGAAGGCGTGTTCTATGATGACGCTTTTGAATTTGTGTTCCCTTCAAACTACGAAAAAGCTGTGAAGGAAAATGACATCACACCCGTTGACACACCCGAAGTGGACGAAGTCAAGCAAATGGGTGCTGGCAAAGACATGATTTTCTCTGTTAAAGTATTTGTGAAACCCGAAATCACTTTGGGCGACTACAAAGGTGTAAAAGCTGTAAAGTATGTACACAATGTAACAGAAGAAGAAATCAGCGCACGCATTGACCGTGATGTGCAAAAAGAAACCACCACACAAGAAGTCACTCGCCCTGTACAAACAGGCGACACTGTGAACCTCAACTACATGGGCACAGTAGATGGCGTTGCTTTCCAGGGTGGCACTGCTGATAACCAAACTTTGGAAATTGGCTCTAACACCTTTATCCCCGGTTTTGAAGATCAAATGATCGGCATGAACGTGGGCGAAGAAAAAGACTTGACTGTGAAATTCCCTGAAGAATATCACGCAGAAGAGTTGAAGGGCAAGGATGCTATTTTCCACGTAAAAGTGAACAAGATTGAAGAAAAAGTAAAGCCCGAGTTGGATGACGACTTTGCAGCTGACGTTTCTGAATTTTCCACTTTTGCTGAATACAAAGAAAACATCCAAAAACAGCTCAATGAAGAAGCTTTGAAAAATGCTGATGTCGAAGTTGAAAACAACATTGTACAGCAAGTGGTGGATGCTGCTGATTGCGACATTCCTACTCGCATGATCGATGATGAAATTGACTTGATGAAGCGTGAAATGAAAATGCGTATGGCATACCAAGGCATTCGCTATGAAGACTACATCCAATACACTGGCCAAACAGACGAACAAGTGTCCGAAATGTATCGTCCCGAAGCTCAAAACCGTGTGAAGATGCAGTTGGTGCTTGAACAACTCGTAAAAACAGAAGACATTACTGTGTCTGATGAAGATGTTGAAACTGCAATTGCTGATGAAGCAAAGCGTGCCAACAGAGAAGTAGAAGCATTTAAGAACACATTAAACGATCGTCAACTTGAATATTTAAGAGAGAATGCAAAAATTCGCAAGCTCGTTGACCTCATGGTTTCTTCTGCTAAAATTGAAGAAAAAGACGACAGCGAACGCATCGACTTAAACCAAACAGTAGAAGCTGTAAAAGAAGCTGCTGAAAAAATCGAAGAAAATACAGACGAAGAATAATTTGTTTTTAAGAGTGGGTGCGCGTGTCGTTAATTCAACATACGTTTCCACTCTTTTTTTAAAAATGTGCTCTTACGCATAAAATATGTCAAAAAGTATAAGAATGATAGAGCATAAAAACACAAGTATTCGCTTATTTTAATTAAGAAGGGAGGACAAACTTATGTCCCTTATCCCATACGTAATCGAACAAACAGGCCAAGGCGAAAGAGCAAGCGACATCTATTCTCGTTTGTTGAGAGATCGCATCATTTTTTTAGGCACTGAAATCAATGACCAAGTGGCAAACTCCATTGTCGCTCAGCTTTTGTTTTTGGAAACTGAAAATAAAGATGCTGACATTTCTCTCTACATCAATAGCCCTGGTGGTTCTGTCACTGCCGGTATGGCCATCTACGACACTATGAACTACATTAAGTGCCCTGTGCGCACTGTGTGCATTGGTATGGCAGCCTCTATGGGCGCATTTTTGCTCATGGCAGGCGAAAAAGGCAAGCGCCTTGCGCTCCCCAACAGTGAAATTATGATTCACCAGCCCTTAGGGGGCGCACAAGGTCAAGCCACGGATGTTCAAATCCGTGCTGAATGGCTTGTAAAAACAAAGGTGAAAATGACTAAAATGATGGCTGAAATGACTGGCAAACCTTTGGACAAGGTGGCTTTAGATGTGGAAAGAGATTATTTCCTTTCTGCTCAAGAAGCGCTTGATTATGGCATCATTGACGAAATTTATCAACCAAAAAGAGGTAAATAATGGCTAAAGACGATGATTTCAACATGCGCAAGCACCGTTGCTCTTTCTGTGGCAAAAATCAAGACCAAGTGCGCCGTCTGATTGCAGGCCCCAACGCCTTCATTTGTAATGAATGCATCTCCCTTTGTGAGCAAATCATGAAGGAAGACATGGCGTTTGACGAAGAAGTTAAAAATAACGACCAAAAGCAAATGGAAATGCCCATTCCTTCTGAAATGAAGAAAATTTTAGATGCCTATGTAGTGGGTCAAGAAAAGGCAAAGCGCACCTTGTGCGTTGCTGTTTACAACCACTATAAGCGCATCAATGCCCAAAAAAAGAAGTCGGATATTGAGCTTCAAAAGTCCAACATTTTAATGATTGGGCCTACTGGGTGTGGTAAAACATACCTTGCGCAAACGCTCGCTAAGATTTTAAATGTGCCTTTCGCCATTGCAGATGCCACAGCTTTAACGGAAGCAGGCTATGTGGGCGAAGACGTGGAAAACATTCTCTTGCGCTTAATTCAAGCGGCAGATGGCAACATCAAGTCGGCTGAAAGAGGCATCATCTATATCGATGAAATCGACAAGATTGCAAGAAAGAGCGAAAATGTGTCCATCACACGTGACGTGAGTGGTGAAGGTGTACAACAAGCGCTTTTAAAGATGCTCGAAGGCACAGTGGCAAACGTGCCCCCACAAGGAGGCAGAAAGCACCCACAACAAGAGTTTTTACAAATCAACACCACGAACATTTTGTTCATCTGTGGTGGTGCTTTTGATGGTCTTGAAAAAATCATTGAACAGCGTTCTGGTAAAAAAACCATGGGTTTTGGCGCTGAGGAGCTCACCTTTGACCAAAAAGGTGTGGGCAAAGTGCTCTCTCAAGTGCGCCCTGAAGATTTACAGCGTTTTGGCTTAATCCCCGAATTTATCGGCAGATTGCCCATCACGGTATCTTTAGAGCCTTTGGACGAAGATGCGCTCATTCAGATTTTAACAGAGCCTAAAAATGCGCTTGTAAAGCAATACAAAAAACTCTTGGAATTGGATGGTGTAGGGCTTACTTTTGAAAAAGAAGCGCTCAAGAGCATTGCTGCACAAGCCATCAAGAGAAAAGCAGGGGCGAGAGGATTGCGCTCTATCATTGAAGATGCCATGCTCGACACCATGTTTGACTTGCCTGTGCATAAGGATGTGACGCATTGCACCATCACAAAAGATGTGATTGAAAATGGTCAACAGCCTTTACTCCAAACAGGTGAAAAAAAGCGTTTGACAAAGCCTAAAAAAGAGCAGGTAAAAACAGACGAAGCCCCCAGTGCAAGCTGATATTACTTAAAATTTAACAGCATGAAACCCCCTTTTTTATCACATTCTATAAAGGAGTGATATAGAGGGGGGATTTTTTTGAGTCTTTTTTTAATGGTCATACAGTTATCCGTCACAGTGATTATGGGGGTCTACTTTTTTTCTCAACTCAAACAACAAAAGAAGGCACAGCCTGCCATCACAAGGGAAAATGGCAAAGAAATGGACGAACTAAAGAAAATGCGCAACATTCGATTAACAGAGCCTTTGGCAGAGCACGTGCGCCCTGTGTGCTTTAAAGACATCATAGGGCAAGAAGAAGGCATCAAGTCACTGCAAGCCATATTGTATGGTGAAAACCCACAGCACGTCATTCTCTACGGCCCTCCTGGCATTGGCAAAACGTGCGCTGCACGCCTTGCGCTCGAAGGGGCAAAAAAGAGCAAGGGTACGCCTTTTAAAAAGGATGCGCCCTTTATTGAGATTGATGCAACGTGTGTGCGCTTTGATGAACGCTCCATTGCAGACCCTTTGCTCGGCTCTGTGCACGACCCCATTTATCAAGGCGCAGGGCAATTGGGTGTGCAAGGTATTCCACAGCCCAAAAAGGGTGCAGTTACAAGAGCGCATGGTGGTGTGCTTTTCTTAGACGAAATTGGAGAGTTGCACCCCATACAGATGAACAAGCTTTTAAAAGTGTTGGAAGACAGGCGCGTGATGCTCGAATCTGCTTATTATAATAAAGATGACCAAGCTGTGCCCAAATATATACACGATATTTTTAAAAACGGCTTGCCGGCAGACTTTCGTTTGGTGGGTGCAACGACACGAAACCCTGAAGACATCTCCCCTGCCCTGCGTTCTCGGTGTATGGAGATATTTTTTAAGCCCTTAGAAAGGGATGAAGTGAGCCAAATCGCTTATGAAGCTTCTGTGCGTGCAAAGCACGAAATGGAAAAACCCACATCAAACCTCATTGGGCAATACGCAGCGTGTGGGCGTGATGCTGTCAACATGGTGCAAATGGCATCTGGCGTGGCTGCATTGGAAGATAGAAACGTTATTTTAAGAAAAGATGTAGAGTGGGTGATCGAATCAGGTCACTACCAAATGCAGCCCAACATAAAAGCCAACACGGATGACAAAATTGGCAATGTACACGGACTTGCTGTATTTGGCACGCATCAAGGTGCCGTGATGGAAATTGAAGCAGTTGTCAAAAAAGGCACAGGCGACATCAAGGTAACAGGCATTGTGGAGGAAGAAGAAATCACCTCCAAAAACCAAGTGATGAAGCGCCCTTCCACAGCCCGTGCTTCCATCGAAAATGTAAAAACCGTGCTCAAACAAGAGGGTATATTAACAGACCACAAAGATGTGCACATCAACTTCCCAGGTGGTATGCCTGTGGATGGGCCTTCTGCCGGCATTGCCATGGCGCTCGTTGCCATTAGTGCACTCAAAAACCTCCCCTTAGACGGCAAAACTGGCATTACAGGCGAAATCTCCATTACAGGCGAAGTGCGCCCTGTGGGGGGTGTGCCTGAAAAAGTTATGGCAGCACAAAACGCAGGTTTAGAACGTGTGCTCATCCCTGCACAAAACTATTTAGAGCGTTTTGAACACATGAACATCCATGTTCAAAAAATCCATACAATTTTTGAAGCCATGGATATATTGTTCAAAGATCATCAAAATGTGCAAATTTCAGAAGAAATTCCTGCACAAAGCAAAATTACATTGGTTGCAGCCCCTAAAGCATAAAGTTACCCCCTTGTCAAAAGTGTGAATATTGGGTATAATATAATAGGTCAGCTTTTTTAAGTTGGCTTTAAAGAGAACCCGGAGGATATATATGGATACAGAAAAAAAAGAAACGACCATGCTCCCCATCATCCCTTTAAGAGGATTGATGGTTTTCCCTTATATGGTGCTGCATTTTGACGTGGGCAGAGCGCCTTCTATTCAGGCGCTTGAAGAAGCCATGCTCAAAGAACAAAAAGTATTTTTAGTGGCACAAAAAGACAGTGAAGTGGAAGACCCTGAAGATGATGATTTATGCAAGGTGGGTACAGTCGCCAAAATTAAACAGGTGCTCAATTTGCCAGGCGATGCCTTGCGTGTGCTCGTAGAGGGCAAAACACGAGCTACTTTGGTTAAAACAGAGGAACAAGACCATTGCCGAATGGCTGAAATTATTTTGTGCACCCCTTTAAAAGAAATCACAGATGAAATGGTGGCGCTCGTTCGCACCACGCACAAATTATTTGAAGAGTTTGCACGCTCGAGTGGACGCATTTCAAGCGAAACAGTGCGCTCTGTGTCAGACGTTGAAATGCCTGACCAATTGGCTGATTTAATTGCTGCCAATGTGCTCACACGCATGGAAGACCGTCAGGAAATTTTAGAAGAAATTGACGTGCAAAAGCGTTTGGAAGCACTTTGCAGTATTTTAATGCGTGAAACAGACCTTGCACTCATTGAAAAAACAGTGCAATTGCGCCTTAAAAAGCAGATTGACAAAAATCAAAAAGATTATTATTTGAGAGAACAAATCAAAGCCATTCAAGAGGAATTGGGCGATCGTGACGCCACAGATGTGGAAGATTTAAGGGATAAGGCAGAGTCCCTCCCTTTAAATGAAGAAACAAGAGATAAAGTGACCCGTGAACTGGACAGAATATCTCGCATGGCACCCGGCTCTCCTGAAATTGGTGTCAGCCGTACATATGTCGAATGGATTTTGGACTTGCCTTGGGGCAAACAGACCAAAGACAATTTGGATTTAAAAAGAGCAAGGCGCATTTTAGATGAAGAACACTATGGCTTAAACAAAGTCAAAGATAGAATCATTGAATACTTAGCTGTGCTCAAAATGAAGCGTATGAACGACAAGGAAAAGGGCATGAAAGGCCCCATCTTGTGCTTTGTAGGCCCTCCTGGTGTGGGTAAAACGTCTATTGTAAAGGGCATTGCACGTGCTGTATCTCGTAAATTCGTTCAAATGTCCTTGGGTGGTGTGCGTGACGAAGCTGAAATCAGAGGGCATCGCCGTACCTATGTGGGCGCCATCCCTGGGCGCATCATTGCAGGCATTAAGCAGGCTGGCACAGTAAACCCTGTGTTCTTGTTTGACGAGATTGACAAAATGAGCAGTGACTTCAAGGGCGACCCTGCAAGCGCAATGCTTGAAGTGCTGGATGCTGAACAAAACTTTGCATTTAGAGACCACTACTTAGAGCTTCCCTTTGACTTATCCAACGTCATGTTCATTACAACAGCCAACAGCATGGACACCATCCCTGCCCCCTTGCTCGACCGTATGGAAATCATTGAAGTGCCCAGCTATACGGAAGAAGAAAAGCTCCAAATTCTGAAAAAACACCTGCTCAAAAAACAGCTTGTGGAGCATGGACTTCCAAAAAACAGCGTCAAAATCCCCGAAGCTGTGATGAAACATGTGATTGAAGATTACACACGTGAAGCAGGGGTCAGACGGCTGACACGCACAGTGGCTAAAATTGTGCGCAAATCTGCTGTCACCATGTTAGAAGAGGACGTAGACGAAATCAAAGTCACGCAAGAAGTGCTCGCCAAATACTTGGGTGCCCCCACTTACCTACGTGATATGCCAGAAAAAAAGCCTTTAGTGGGCATTGTAAACGGCCTTGCCTACACCACAGTAGGGGGCGAAACTTTGCAAGTGGAATGTTCCATCATGCAAGGCAGTGGCGCACTTGAACTGACAGGGCAATTGGGCGATGTCATGAAAGAAAGTGCCAAAGCCGCCTTATCCTACGTTCGAGCAAATGCCAAAACCTTTCACCTCGAACAGGATTTTCATAAGCAACTGGACATTCATATCCACGTACCTGAAGGCGCTGTGCCCAAAGACGGCCCTTCTGCTGGTGTAACCATGGCGACTGCGCTCGTGAGTGCGCTCACAAAGCGTGCAGTGGACCAAACAGTTGCGATGACAGGCGAAATCACGTTAAGAGGGCGTGTGCTCCCCATTGGTGGCTTAAAAGAAAAGATGCTTGCGGCATATAGAGCAAACATAAAAACCATTGTTTTCCCCAAGGAAAACCAAAAGGATTTGGAAGACATCGGCGCAAAAATTGTGGACAGCTTTACCCTTGTGCCTGTCAGCACAATTGACGAAGTTCTAAACGTCGCCCTCAAATAACAACGAAAGCAGGCATGCAATGGAAATTACCAAGGCAGAATTTGTCATCAGCTTAGATGAATACAAAAAATTTCCCATGATTGGGCTGGACCAAATTGCCGTAGCAGGCAAAAGCAACGTGGGCAAAAGCTCTTTAATCAACAGCTTTACAAGGCGCAAAGCGCTTGCAAAAGTCAGCTCCACGCCAGGGAAAACACGCTTAATCAACGTGTTTCTATTAAATGATGCCTTTCATTTGATTGACTTGCCTGGATACGGATTTGCTAAAGTAGACAAGAAAGAGAAGCTCCGTTGGGGCAGTATGATGGAAGGGTATTTTTTAAACACCAAAGAGCTTAAAACCACCCTCCACCTCGTGGACATCCGTCATGAGCCCACGCAAGACGACCTTGTGATGAACAACTTTTTGCGCCAAACAAACACGCCTTTTATTGTTGTTGCCACCAAGGCAGACAAGATTTCAAGAGCTGCCAGAATGCGCCAAATTGCGCTCATTTGTCGCTCTTTGTGCGTGCAACCTTGGCAAGTCATTCCCTATTCATCAGAAGATGGCACAGGGCGCAAAGAGCTACTTGCAGAGATTGACAAGGTGCTCAAATAATGGTTTCCCTTTTACATTTAAGAGTTTGCAGTTTGTAAACTCTTTTTTTATTTTTTAAAACACTTTTGCCTTTCTTTGCATACTATAAACTATATTCAAAGAAAGGAGATTGGAAAATGCAAGCTTGTACATCTTTAGCCCTTGAAATGGGCGAAGCCGTCAAACTCCCTGCCCTCGTCAAACATACATCTGCTTTAAAAAGCATGTTAGACCCCATGCGCCGTGTGCAGAATTTGACTTTGTCCAATGCTGTCAACGTATCAAACGCTTGCAACATGGACACAAATACAACAGACACTGCTGTGCCTCAAAAAACGTGTCGCCCTGCCCTACATCAAGTGCAATTTTCTTCATATAGAAGAACTGTTTCTCCCTGCAAAAACAATTGCAGGATAGGCAGAAGGTAAACAAAAAGGAGAGGAAGAGCATTTTCTTCCTCTCATACGCTTTACTTTGCAAAAATCTGTGTCACGTATACAAACCCCTGTGCATCGTTTGCAACGCCTATGCCCACTTTTTTGTAGGACTGCGTTAAGCAATTGCCTCTGTGGTCAGGGCTACTTATAAAAGCAGCTTGTGCCTTCTCCACATCTCTATGATGTGCAATATTTTCAGACGCATAAGTAAAAGGATACTCAAATGTTTTGAGCATATCTTTCACTTTGCCGTATTTCGGAGACGTGTGCGAGAGCTTTTTATTGTCACGCATATCCTCTGATTTAAGGCGTGCAAGGGCTGAAAGTGTACCATCCACCTCTAAATTTTCCAATCCGTAAAAATTTCTATCCATATTTAATAAATTTAATGCATTTACCTCTTGCATAGAAAGCAAATTCGTAGTATAATCCCTTTTGCTTGCATTATCTTTTGATAGAGTAAGCGTGCTCTCATCTTTTGAAAAGCTACACACAGCGCAAGAAACGCAAGATATGCCACTTTGACATTCAGAGCAAGAAAGTGCGCATGTATTTTGAGCCATTGCATGTGAGCATAAAAGTAAGAGGGTCACCAGACTTAATAAAAATGGTCGGATTTTTTTCATAGTAAATCTCCTTTTGTTTGAAAAGTGTGTCGCATATGCAAATAAAATCCTATTACATTTTTCTCTATAAGTCAATTTAATTTCCAGTAAAATAACATGGAAATAATATCTAACAAGTATTTGAGGAGGAATTCACATGGCTTTGGTAAAATGCCCACGCTGCGAATTAAACTATATCGAGGAAGGCGAAGGCTACTGCAAGGTCTGCAAACGAGAGATGAAGGGCGAAAAGCACATGGAAGAAATCGAATTGTGCACCATTTGTAACGAAGCGCCTGCTATTCCTGGGAAAGACATTTGCCTGTTCTGTTTAAAAGAAATGAAAAATTCAAACAACCAAATAGACGAAGAAGGCCGCGTTATATTAAACGGCGATGCATTGACCATTGATTCTGTCAGCACAATGGACGAAATCATTCCCACAATTCAAGAAAACATCCCTGAAAACGAGTTTTCCGAAATTGAAAATGACTTGTCCTTAGACGCTATGGGTGAAGAAGAAATGGACGATGACGACGAAGACGAAGATGAAATGTAAGGAATAAAATGCGAATTTTTGCAATTGGTGATTTGCACTTAGAGGGCAATGAAAACAAAAAAATGGATGTTTTCGGCGACAATTGGGCGAACCATAAGGAGAAAATTCAAACAGACTGGCTTTTGAATGTTCAAGAAGATGACCTTGTGCTCATTCCAGGCGACATTTCATGGGCCATGCACTTTGAAGATGCGCTGATAGACCTTGATTTTATCGGCAGTTTGCCTGGTCAAAAAGTATTGCTTAGAGGCAACCACGACTACTGGTGGCCTGGCATACAGCGCTTGAGAGAAAATCTCCCCGACAACACCTTTGCCCTCCAAAATGATGCACTCAAATTTGGTGACATCGTGCTTTGTGGTACACGCTTGTGGAACCTTCAAAACACAACCAAAGATGACAAAAAGATTTTTGACCGTGAACTGATTCGCTTAGAGCTTTCTTTGCAACAGGCAAAAAAAATAGGGGGCACCATCGTTGTAATGACGCATTTCCCCCCTTTGATTGAAGATATGATGGACAACGAAGTGACAGCGCTTTTAAGTGCCTATAACGCCTCTTACGTTTTCTATGGTCACTTGCATGGACAAGCGCACAAAAACGCTTTTACAGGCGTGTATAATGGCATACAATACACCTGCGTGTCCTGCGATCGATTGAACTTTAAAATGTTTTTGTCAGACATTGTGGTGCATGATATCTAATTTTTTCTTGCACAAACAAAAAAAGGGTGCCAAAGCCCTTTTTTTGTTTGTGTTTTTTTAATATTTCACATATATTTATTTTTTTTAGGCATTCCATCCCTAAAAAAAGTTTTATGCCCCTTATGAAGATGATAAAACTTTCATTGATGCCTTTTAACCGGACACTTTTATTTCCCCTGCTTTAATGAGTGCAATTTTGGTGATCACAGGGCCTATCAATTCATAAACGAGCGTTGCTGCGAGCACAACAGCTGTCACTTGTGCACCAAAAGTAGGAAATGAACTGGATACAATTTTAGACATACCAATGGCAACGCCTGCTTGTGGAAGCAATGTTAAACCCAGATATTTTCGCACATTATGCTCTGCTTTGACAACAGATGCGCCCATCAGCGCACCTCCCCATTTGCCCAAAGAACGAAGCACAATGTACAATATTCCCAAAAGTCCCACGGAAGGCAATACGGCCAAATCCAGCTCTGCGCCTGACAAAATAAAGAACATCATGTAAATAGGAGGCGTAAAACGGTCTGTTTGCTCCAAAATCACCTCTTGATCAGCGCTTGTATTAACGAGCACAGCGCCAATCATCATGCAAACGAGCAAAGAAGAAAAACCTGTGATGGTCGAAATACCCACACCAATCAATACAGAAGCAATGGCAAGAGATAATTTGTTGCCACGGGATTTAAAAAAGCCTTGTACAAAGGTTAAGAAAAATCCAATCAGTGCACCTACAATTAAAGAGCCAAATATTTCATAAAGGGGCACAAAAAGCATGGAGGACACTGTAATATTCCCCCCTAAAATGCCTTGTGCAATGGCAGCAGAAATGGAAAACACCATCAGTGCAAGCGCATCATCCATGGCAACCACAGGGAGCAATATGCGTGTCAATGGCCCTTTTGCCTTGTATTGTTTGACCACCATAAGCGTAGCAGCAGGTGCAGTTGCAAGCGCAATAGCACCGAGCATCAAGGACATGGGCACATCAAACCCTAATAAAATCAGCCCTACATTTACAAGCAAAGTGGCAGCCATGCCTTGAAAAATCGTGATGATGATGGGCTTTATGCCAATGGATTTCAAATTGCTAAATTTAAACTCACTACCAATTGAAAAAGCAATAAAACCAAGTGCCGCATTTGAAATAATGGAGAATTTTTCCACTTGTTCTTTGCTCACAAGCCCTAACACACTCGGTCCTATGAGCAATCCTGCGACTAAAAATGCCGTTACATTGGGCAATTTACATGTTTTTGCCAATCTGCTCACCACAAGCCCTGCAATAAAGAGTACGCCCAGTGCAATTAAAGAATCATGCATGGTTCTCGTTCACTCCTTCTACGAAAAGGGTGGGTATAGAAAACATAATGCCTGTATCTGGCTTATCCAAACCACCTGTTACTCTACGCACAATTTTTTTTGCAATTTCCACTTGTTCATCTGTTAAAATAGCAAAGATTGTTTTGCTCTCTTTATGTTCAGGATTGAGCAAAGAACGGAGTACACCAAACATAGGGGTATCTTCATCGCACAAAATATGTGCCATACCACGGCTATTTAAAACCGTTGCCCCTGCCAAGCCCTCTTTACCCATTTCTTCCAACAAATCTTCTAAACGCTCCACTTTGTTTAGAACAACTACAAACATCTGCATACCATTTTCCCCCTCAAATTTCATATTGTTCAAAACTCACTTGTGTATCTTAAACAACTTTTCTATTATATGCCTTTTTTACACTCTATCGCAAGAGGCATTTTTCACAAACTTTGGATGTATTTTTTGTGTATAAAATGTATATGTGTTTGTATGAAACGGTATTCATTTTTTTAAAAAACATAAAATTGAACAAAAAAATAAAATACTTACTGTTTAAACACTCATCTTATGCCTTATATAGGT
>CAYTPJ010000018.1:17268-24354 GCA_964439755.1 uncultured Oscillospiraceae bacterium | reverse complement strand
GCACTTTTTTAAGCATTTTTTAGCTATGTTAACATGCGTTGCTTGTGGCAACGGGCAAATATCTGCTATACTTTAGATGCAATCCAAGGAAGATATTGCAGAAAAAGAAAAACCACTATAAAAAAAGAGAGGTATTTGCAATGCTCAGTGAAAACATCAAATCATTTAGAAAATCCAAAGGACTCTCCCAAGAAGAACTTGCTTTAAAGCTCCATGTCGTTCGGCAAACGATTTCCAAATGGGAACAGGTGCTATCTGTGCCCGACTCTGAAATGCTCCTTTTAATATCCGAAGTATTTGAAACCCCTGTCAGTACCCTGCTTGGAGAAAGCGTCCTTCAACCACAAGCAGATGATTTAAAGGCAATTTCTGAAAAATTAGAAGTGATCAACCTGCAACTGTCACAAAGAAAAAAACAAAAAAGAAAAGCACTCCATTTGTTTTTTATCCTCTTGTGTGCCTTCCTTGTTCTTGTGTGTGTCCTTCTAATTGCACTCCCTATTCCATATGAAAACATGGATTTTAGCAACCCCCAATATGCCATCGTTGGAACGAGCTTACATGCTTTTGAATGGCTGTTTTTCCGTATCGCACCCTTTGTATTTATTTGTAGTATCATCGGTGTTCTGTTTACTCGAAGAACAGAATAAGCGCTTAAACATCAAAAAAAGACCTCTAACTCATATAAATTAGAAGGTCTTTTTTGTTATATACCGTGTTTTTGGCAAAATTCATTTGCACTTGTTAAAAGCATGGAGAATACAATTTGATCAGACTGCACAGTTGCCATGCCAATAAAGTCATCCAAAAGATACACACGCACCTTTTGATTTTCTTCAAAGGCATATTTTGATTTGTCGAGTGCAACACCGTTGATTGCTTTCTTCATATCCTCTATTTGAACGTCCAAGCGTGGGTATTGCTGAATGGGCGCATCCAGTGGCATAAGATAAGAAGATATATCTGCATTTTCCTGCATCAAGTCTTCAAATATACACGTTTGATTTAAGAAAAAAGGGCCTGATTGCGTGCGAAGCAAAAAACGCATATGCGCAAAACATCCAAGCGCTTGTCCGATATCGTGACAAAGCGTTCTAATGTACGTGCCCTTACCACATGCAACACGAATGACATACGTATCCTCGCTGACTTTTGAAAGCAATTGAATTTCATGTATGCTTGTTGGACGTGGTTCTGTTTGAACCAAATTGCCTTTTCTTGCAAGCAAGTAAAGGGGCACACCATCTTTTTTAATAGCAGAATAAGCAGGAGGGCACTGCATAATCGTGCCAGTAAACTGGGGTAGAACCTTCAAAACATCTTCCATGGAAGGCAATTTGTCGCTTTTTTCGAGCACATTGCCTTCTGCATCCTGCGTATCTGTTGAAAAGCCAAACCGAATTTGAGCAATGTATTCTTTCTCTTTGTCCGAAAAATAATCGAGCAAACGAGTGGCACGGCCTACCATAATGGGCAACACGCCTGCTGCCTCGGGGTCTAAAGTGCCTGCATGCCCCACTTTTTCATGTGTTAAACGCTTGATGACTGCAACGGCGGCACCGGAGGACATGCCTGGGGGCTTTAAAAGGTTGATAAAACCATTCATTGTTGTTTTTCCTTTATCTGATTTAAAATGGCTTCTTCAATCATTTGTGAAGCTTCATCAATGCCTTTGTCAATCTTACATCCTGCTGCTGGTGCATGCCCACCACCCCCAAAAAGTGTGGCAATTTCCCCTACATTGTAAGGTGGCAATGCACGCAAGCTGAACTTGGTATGCCCCTCCTTGTCCTCATCTGCAAGATATGCAAAGTATACACCTTCCATATACAAACCGTAATTGACAATTTTGTTGCTATGTTCGGGCATCGCATGTGCAATTTCAAAATCCTTCTGTGTAATTTTCATACCCGTTGCCATGTCAGAAGCAAAGAAGTGTAAACTATTGAGTGCGCGTCCCAAAAGAGCTACGTGCCCTCTATCTCGCATCAAGTGAATTTTCTTTGACATTTTCGCAATGTCCAAGCCACTTTCCATCAACACTTGCATGTCGTAAAACACTTCATCATCTGCATTAGAATAGCAGAAATTGCCTGTGTCCGAGCTAATTGCAAGGTATAAGCACTCTGCCATATCTACCGTTACATCGATGTGCATTGCTTCCAACATACGAAGCACAATACATCCTGTTGCGCCTGCTTTTGCATCCACAAAATTCATTTCTGCATAGTTTGGATTTGTGCCATGATGGTCTACCTGCATGGTATTCTTTGCTTTGTTAAATAGAGTTTCCATGTGCCCAATGCGCTGTAAATCCCCTGCATCCAAAGCAAAAGCAAGGTCAAACACCTTGTCTTCCACTTGTGAAGGCAACAGAATTTCATCACTGTTTTTCAGAAATTCAAAGGATTGTGGGATTTTGTCGTGACAAGATGCCACCACATTTTTACCCATTTGTTTGAGCGCCATATACATGGTCAGCATGGAGCCGATTGCATCACCATCAGGTGATAAATGTGTACACAGCAAGATGCTGTTCGCATCTTGTAATGCGGACAGCATCTTAAAGTTGTCGAAGCGTTTATTCTTCATCAACATTTCCTCCATTAGGGGCTACTTTTTTTAATATATCAGCGATATGCACGCCATATTCAATGTTCCGATCTCTTTCAAAAAGGAGTTCGGGGGTATAGCGCAAGTCAACTTGTTTGCCCACTTCACGTCTTAAATACCCTGCTGCATTTTTAAGTGCTTTCATCATTCCGTCTGCTTTATCATCTTCCAAAATGCTGACGTACACTTTGCCATATCGCAAATCACGTGTGACATCCACACGAGTTACACAATACGTGCCACCAATGCGTGGGTCATTCAAGGTGCGAATGGCAGAGTCTACTGCATGGCGCACTTCTTCTGAAATACGGTCAATTCTAAAACTGCTCACTTCATACTCCTTTATTTTCAGCGTTCAATTTCTTCCATGACGAAGCATTCAATGACATCTTGTTCTCTCAAGTCATTGTATCCATCTAAGCTGGCACCACATTCATAGCCTGTTGCCACTTCTTTAACGTCATCCTTAAAGCGACGTAAGGAAGAAAGCTTGCCTTCAAAGATGACGACATTTTCACGCAAAAGACGAACGGAAGCATTGCGCTGCATTTTACCATCTGTGACATAAAGCCCAGCAATAGCGCCAGAGCCTGTGATCTTAAACACACTGCGAATTTCAGCATGGCCTAAGAGCACTTCTTTAAATTCGGGTGCAAGCATGCCCTTCATAGCCTTTTCGATATCTTCGATGGCTTGATAGATGATGCGATACAAGCGAATGTCCACGCCTTCTTTTTCAGCAATATCACGAGCTGAAGCGTCAGGACGGATGTTAAAGCCAATGATGATGGCATCAAATGCAGAAGCCAAGTTCACGTCATCTTGAGTGACTGCACCCACACCACTGTGGAGCACACGCACTTTGACTTCGTCTGTTGAAAGTTTTTCAAGCGATTGTTTCACAGCTTCCACAGAGCCTTGAACGTCTGCTTTGATGATCAAGTTGAGGTTTTGCACCTTGCCTTCATTGATGCCAGCGAAAAGATTATCCAAAGATACCTTTACAGAAGCACTTCTGGAAGCCTTGACCTTGTCACGACGTTCCTGAACCACTTGCTTGGACAAACGGTCGTCTTCAACCGCAGTCATTTCTTCACCTGCAAGAGGTACATCGTTAAAGCCGGAAATTTCAACAGGCATAGAAGGGCCTGCTACCTTTACACGTTCGCCACGGTCATTGGTCATAGCACGCACACGGCCAGATGCCATACCAGCAACAATATTATCTCCAACATGCAATGTACCATTTCTCAACAGCACAGTTGCAAGAGGACCACGTGATTTATCCAACTTTGCTTCGATGATAACACCAGAAGCAAGACGGTTTGGGTTTGCCTTGAGTTGCATCACGTCTGCTTGTAACAAAATAAGTTCAAGCAATTCGTCTACACCATCGCCGTTTAATGCGCTGACAGGTGTCATGATGGTATCTCCACCCCAAGATTCGGGCACAAGCTCGTACTTGGTCAATTCCTGCATCACACGGTCTGGGTTTGCTTCGGGCTTATCCATTTTATTGATGGCAACAATGATGGGCACACCCGCTGCTTTTGCGTGGTTGATGGCTTCAATCGTCTGTGGCATAACGCCGTCATCTGCTGCAACCACCAAGATGGCAATAT
Organism: uncultured Oscillospiraceae bacterium; assembly: GCA_964439755.1. Lineage (GTDB taxonomy): Bacteria > Bacillota > Clostridia > Christensenellales > Aristaeellaceae > CAYTPJ01. The sequence continues at coordinate 20,119 of CAYTPJ010000018.1, read as the reverse complement.
CTGTTGCTTGTGCACCACGCATACGCATTGCAGTAAATGCTTCATGCCCAGGTGTGTCAAGGAAAGTGATGTTTTTGCCATCCAAATTAACGGTGTACGCACCAATGTGCTGTGTGATGCCCCCTGCTTCGCCTGTTGTAACACGTGACTTTCTAATAAAGTCAAGCAAAGAAGTTTTACCATGGTCAACGTGACCCATGATGGTAATAACAGGAGGACGATCTTTCAAATCTTCTTCTTTGTCTTCAAAGTTCTGATCGCTCAAAGTGTCTTCAGCTGTCTTGTCCAGCTTCATTTCAAGCTCTACATCAAACTCTGTGCAAACAAGAGAGGCTGTATCAAAGTCCAACTCGCTATTGATGTTTGCCATAATACCAAGCATCAAAAGTTTCTTTAAGATATCGCCTGCTGGCTTACCAATACGCTCTGTCAAATCTTTAACAGTAATGGTTTCAGCTGTCATGTACGCTTTATCAATCTTAATAGGCGCCATCATCTGCTGTGCAGAAGGCTTTTTGTTGCGTGGACGGCGTGAAGAACGTACAAAATCATCATCATAGCCTGAGAAACTCTGCTTTGCAAGCTGACGCTTGTTCTTGGAAATATGTTCAGGGTCGTGTTGACGTTGATATTGTTTTTTATTTGGGTCGTAATTGCTGACACGTTCTTTTTCCATTGGTGGTGCCATTTCAACAGCTGCTGCACGTGCAGGACGTGCACCTTGACCCCCCTGTTGAGGACGGTTCCCAAACCCACCTTGACCCCCTTGTGGAGGACGGTTGCCAAAGGGAGGACGATTGTTTTGTGCGCCTCCTTGCTGTGCTTGTGGGTTAGCAGGACGGCCATAAGGGCCTTGGGGATTTGCAGGACGACCATAAGGACCTTGGGGGTTGGCAGGACGGCCATAAGGACCTTGAGGGTTGGCAGGACGGCCATAAGGGCCTTGAGGATTTGCAGGACGGCCATAAGGACCTTGAGGGTTGGCAGGACGGCCATATGGACCTTGGGGGTTGGCAGGACGGCCATAAGGGCCTTGTGGACGCGCTTGTTGCTGAGGCGCATTCTGAACAGGCTGTTGTTTAGGTTGTTCTACCTGTTGCTTTACTTGCTTGTCCTGTTTATTTTCCTGTGTTACAGGCTTTTTAGGTGCTTCCACCACAGCTTTTTCAGCAGGTTTTTCTGCTGTCTGCTTTTCTACCTGTTGCACTTCTTGCTTTACAGGTTTTTCTTGCTTGTTCTCTTGTTTTTTGTCTTGCTTTTCAGCAGAAACTTCTAAAACTTTTTCTTCTTTTTTCGTATCTTCTTTATTGCTTGTTTCTTTGTTGCTTGCTTCTTTGTTTTCTTTTTTCACAGCAACTTTCTTTTCACGGACAGGCTTTTGTTCTTGCTTCTCGCCCTGTTTTGGAGCAACTTGAACAAGCTCTTCCTTTTCAGGTTGAGCCTCCTTGTCCTTCGCCTTCTTTTTAGGCTTTTCTTCCTTTACAGGAACTTCCTGCGGGGCAGAAGGAGCTTTTTTGTCGTCAGATACAGCATGATCTGCATCATCATCTGGCATTGTCCAAGCCTTTGTTTGTGACTGAACAAGTACCTTTTGCTCCTCTTTCTTCTTCTTTGCTCGTTCGTCTTCTTCCTGACGGGCAAACTGGCTTTCCTGCTTTTTGAGCATTTGAAGCACGCTGTCAATGTTTCTCTTGACACGCACAGTTTCTTCCAGCATAACTCCCGATTGAGCATTCAGCTCTTTTGTGGCTTCCGCCAGCTTTACCTTGGTCATTCGATGATTGCACCCCCGCACATTGCGTTAAACTATCTTTTGGTATATCAAAACCTATATCGGTTATGACAGCATTGAAATGATTTTTTGAGCAAAGGAGCCGTTTTTTACAGCTGCCACTGCCCTTCCATCTTTGCCACACGCTTCATTGAGCAAATCTTCCCTCACCATAAAATATGGGAGATTATAAAAGCTTGCAGCATCTAAAACCTTCTTTTTGGTGTTGTCTGATGCACCTTCGTCAATCAAAAGCACACGCACAGTTTTCTTTCTCACAGCAGTTAACGCCATGTCTGTGCCCAGCACCACAAACCCTGCTCGCATAGCAAGCCCGAGCATCCCTTTCAGGGCATTTTCATTCATACTTTCTGCACCTTAATCATCTTTCTTTAAATCATTGAGTGCATTGAGTAGCCCCTCTTGTACTTGACTGCTTAAAGTACATTCAAAAGCACGGTCAAATTGTTTTTGCTTAATGGCTTTTGCAAGACAATCAGCATGACGGCAAACATATGCACCTCTGCCAGGCTTTTTACCTGTACTATCCAGAGAAACTTCCCCTTCTTGAGAGCGCACCACACGGATCAGCTCTTTTTTGGGCTTCATTTCTCTACAACCAAGGCACATACGCATGGGAATTTTCTTTGTTTTCATCAAAGGAACCCCTCACTTGTCTTACATAATATCATCGTCATCATAATCTGTTGGCAATTCATAATCGTCATCATCATATGTGTCTGCAATCACTGTACCCTGTTGTTCTGTTTCAGGATGTTGTGCGTTTAACAGCTCTGCTACTTGAGATTGAGATTTAATATCAATCTTCCAAGTGGTCAGCTTTGCAGCAAGACGCGCATTTTGCCCTTCTTTGCCAATAGCCAAGGACAATTGATTGTCTGGCACAACAACACGGCAAATCTTTTCTTCTTCAGAAATGAACACAGAGAGCACGTGTGCTGGATTTAAGGCATTTGCAACAAATTCAGCAGGGTCGCTAGACCACTTAATGATGTCGATTTTTTCGTTTTTAAGTTCGCTCACCACTTTGTCTACACGGTTGCCACGAGGGCCTACGCA
>CAYTPJ010000018.1:13888-17168 GCA_964439755.1 uncultured Oscillospiraceae bacterium | reverse complement strand
ATGAACTCATTTTGGTCTAACACACCTTGTGTTCTGCCCAATTCAAAGAGCACGGATTTAGGCTCTACTTTAAGCACGATACCTGTTAAAATTTCATTTTCCTTATCGCTGAATTCGTCATACACTTTGCCACGTTCAGCTTCTCTCAAGCGTTGCATAATCACTTGCTTTGCAGTTTGTGCAGCCACTCTGCCAAAGTCATCGGGTGTCACGTCAATTTCAACAATGTCGCCCAATTCAAAGCCCATAGAATATTTTTGTGCTTCTTCTAAGGTGATTTGTGTGTTTTCATCTTCAATTTCTTCAGAAACCACTTTGCGCGCAAATACCTGAATGCCGTTTTGACGTGTTAAATATACTGCGAGGTTCATAGAGGCACCATCACGCTTTAAGCTTCTGCGAAACGCTGCTTTACAAGCTTCTTCAATTGCGTTGATGATCAGTTCTTCGCTGATATCCTTTTCACGAGCGAGTGCAATCACTGCATCGAGAATTTCTGCTTTTGGATTTTTAGTAGTTTTGGCTGCCATTTTATTTTCCTGCCTTTCAGTTAGTTGTTCATTTCCATTTCTTCAAGTGCGCTTAAATCAGGCACCAACTTTACAAGTGCGACAGCTGAACGAGGGAAGGAAATTTCAATTTCCTGTTGTTTTACAACAACGCTTTCCTTGTCCATTTTAACAAGTGCTCCTTGTACAGATTTTTGACCATCTACTGGTTTGTACAAGCGAACATCCACTTCTGCACCTATATTTCGCATGATATCCCTTTCAGTTTTTAAAGGTCTATCTATGCCAGGGGAAGAAACTTCAAGAAAATCATAATCATATTTTTCTACAAGAGGTGCAATTTGACGATGATAATTTTCACAATCATCCAGCGTCAATCCCCCCTCTTTGTTGAGGTAAATGCGTAAGTAATTCCCTGTATTTTCTTTTTCAATCGCCACATCCACAAGTTCTAAACCCGTTTGGTTGGCAAGACGATCGCATACAGGCAATATAGATTTTACAATAGATTGCTTTTGCGCCATGTTTTAGCTCCTTCGCATAAAAGAAAGAGCGGGTTTACACTACTTTTCTTTAAAAAAGGCGTCAACAAAAACACATGTTTTGCACCCACCCTTTTAAAAGTAGCTCCCACTCTTGGTAAAACCTTCTTTCCAAAATAAAATAGATAATTACATCTACGATATATAGTATACCATATTATGAAAGATAATACAAGCGTTTATTACACATAAATTGCTTTATTTTATCTATTTTTTAAGAAAACAAACTCTATTTAACTTTAAATATTTTTTTGTTTAAAAGAGTGTGACTTGGCTTGTTTCGCTCAAATCGTTCAAACACCCTTGTTCTCTGAGCAAATCCACCACAGCGCTTGACAGTTTTGCACGATTTTTTAAATCCTCTACCGAGATAAAGGGCACATTTCTCGTATCTTTTATCCCCTGTGCTGCACTTTCTCCCAGCCCTCCAAGCGCAGTGAAGGGCACACGAAGTGCATTGCCTTCGATGATAAACCGTTCAACATCGCTTTTATAAAGATGTGCAGGCAAGAAAACAAATCCTCGTGCATTCATTTCAAGCACCATTTCCATGGCAGTAATGCTGTCTTTTTCCTTTGCCGTGAGTTTCTTGTCCTGATCCATTTGCTTAAACTCATGCAATCTGCTTTTCAATTGGTCAAGGGGCAAAATCATAGTGCAAGCATCAAAGCCTCCCCCACGAATGGTGAAATACGCAGCATAATATGCCAACGGATAATACACTTTATACCACGCAATGCGTAGCGCCATCGTCACATATGCAACAGCATGCCCTTTGGGAAACATGTACTTGATTTTCTTACAACTGTCCACAAACCATTGAGGGGTGTTGTGTTCTTCCATCGCCTGTTCCATTTCAGGTCTTAACCCTTTCCCCTTACGCACATTTTCCATTGTGTCAAAGGAGATTTTGGCAGGCACACCCATTTCTATCAGCTGATTCATAATATCGTCACGAGTACACAAACACTGGCTCAAAGGCGCAATCCCTTGATCAATCAGGTCCTTTGCATTTCCAAGCCACACGTCTGTACCGTGAGAAAGCCCTGAAATTCTAATCAATTCCTGCATGGTGGTAGGATGCGTATCTTCAAGCATTTGACGTACAAACGCCGTACCAAATTCAGGCACGCCCAATGTACCCGTGTTGCACTCAATGTCTTCTTTCGTTACTTTGAGCGCTTCAGGAGATTGAAATAGCGACATCACCCCTTTGTCATCCAAAGGAATTTCAGTAAAATGAATGCCTGTTATTTCTTCCAATCTATGAATCATGGTCGGGTCATCATGCCCTAAAATATCCAATTTAACCAAGATATCGTGCATGGAGCTAAAATCATAGTGTGTGGTTGTAATGCCACACGTTAAATCATCTGCCGGATGCTGTACAGCTGTAAATTGGCAAATATCATACATTTTAGGCAACACAACCATACCACCAGGGTGTTGACCTGTGGTACGCTTTACACCCACACATCCTTCTGCAAGGCGTGCTTTTTCCCCTTCTGATACAGTCATGTTTCTTTCTTCAAGATACTTAAGAACGTATCCATATGCCGTTTTTTCTGCTAAAGTGCCTATCGTGCCTGCTCTAAACACATACCCTTCTCCAAAGAGTTCTTCAACATATTTGTGTGCTTTTGGTTGATATTCGCCCGAAAAGTTCAAGTCAATATCAGGCACTTTATCCCCCTTGAACCCTAAGAAAACTTCAAAGGGAATGTCAAAACCGTCCTTGACCAATGGTTTGCCACAAAGTGGGCAATCTTTGTCCGGCAAGTCGACCCCGATGGTGTATTGCTTATCAATGTCAAAAAACCCTTTGTGACAATGTGTACAGCGATAGTGTGGAGGCAGTGCATTTACCTCTGTGATATTGCACATATGCGCCACAAGAGAAGACCCAACAGACCCACGACTGCCCACCAAATAACCGTCTGACAAAGACTTCGTCACGAGTTTATTAGCAATGGAATAAAGAGTAGCGTAGCCATATCCAATGATGGAATTAAGCTCTTTATCCAACCTTTTTTCTACAATTTCAGGCAGTTCATCGCCATACATTTCATGCGCTTTTGACCATGACATGGTGCGAATATCATTTTCTGCATCTTCCCAAAAAGGTGAAAAAGTCGTTTTCCCTTCAGGATGTGGAGGGAACAAGGAGATTTTTTCAATTCGGTCTGCAATTAAATGGGGCGCTTTGACCACCACTTCAAATGCCTTTTC
>CAYTPJ010000018.1:0-13788 GCA_964439755.1 uncultured Oscillospiraceae bacterium | reverse complement strand
TTTTCAGCAATGCCATCTCGCACCATGAACGCATTGTTCCCAATGGGCTGAATTTCAAGGTAATCATAAAACCTTGCCAACTTTTTGAGCCTATCTTCGCTTTCCCCTTGCACCACAGCTTTATACAATTCACCTGCTTCACAAGCAGAACCCACAATCACGCCTTCTCTGTATTTTTGCAATATTTTGCGTGGAATGTGTGGCCTTCTTTTGAAATAATTCAAGTGTGCTTCTGAAATCATATGGTTGATGTTTTCCATGCCCTTTTGATTGCGTGCAAGGAGAATGATATGATAGCTGTTGCCCAATGTGTACCCACTGGACACGCCATTTAAGTCCTTTAAAGTAAATGCACCCAATGCTTTTGCATCTTCTAGCATACGTGCAAGGCACTGCGCTGTTGCGGCAGCATCATTGACTGCTCTGTGTGCCCCCTTTAAAGAAACGGATAATTTTTTACACACTGCACCTAAACGATAGGACTTTAAATCCTTGTACATTTTTCTTGCAAAAATCAGCGTGTCAATCTTAGGGCACTCATACGTTTTGCCTTGTCTTTCAAGCTCATTTTTTAAGAAGGCACAGTCAAATTTTGCATTATGCGCAGCAAGTGGGCAATTCCCTACAAACTCCATAAACAGAGGCAATGCTTCTTCAATATACTTTTGCCCTTTGAGCATTTGATCTGTAATGTTGGTTATAGATATAATTTTTTCAGGAAGCAACATGCGAGGGTCTACCAACATGTTGAAGGAGTCCACCACGTGCCCATGTGCTAATTTTACAGCACCAATTTCAATAATTCTATCTTTTCTTGGGTTTAAACCTGTTGTTTCAAAGTCAAACACAATAATAGGCGCATCAATAGACGCATCATCTGCATCCAGCACAATGCTCTCGTCTTCCGTCAAATATCCTTCAATGCCGGGAATGAGCTTAATATCATTCTTTTTCGCTGCAAAAAAAGCTTCAGGGAATGCTTGCACCACACCATGATCTGTAATTGCAATGGCATCATGTCCCCACTTTTTAGCTCTTTCTATCAATGCAGAAGCACTGCTGACAGCATCCATATTGCTCATTTGAGTATGCAAATGCAGTTCAATGCGCTTTTCTGGCGCATTGTCCATACGAATGGGCAACGCAGTGTGCATCATATCACGCACCATGATGACTGTTTCTTTGGCAAAAGTATCGTATTGGCTATTGCCTCGCACGATGATGCCCATACCTTTTTTAATTTGGGAGAGCACTTGTTCCACCGCTGCTTTTTCTTCTGCTGTAATGGGTGGTGGCTCTTCCTTTTCTTCTTTTCTCGGGTTTCTTGCTCTGTAATACAAAAAGGATTTGCATTTGATGGTGTCTGTAAAGTCTGTAACGGAAAAGGTGAGCAATATCGCTTCCCCACCTGATATTTCTTTTGTTTCAACAGAGAGCACTTTGCCTTTTATAGATACAAGCCCTGTATCGGACGTAATTTCTGAAATGTCAATAATGGGGTCATTGATCACACGCCCTTTTATTCGGTTAGAAGAAGGCGTGTCCTTTTTCACTTCTTTTTTCTCTACTGGAGTAGCGCTTGCTTGCATTCTAAGCGCACGTTCTCTGTTTAAGGCTTCCTCTTTTTGCCTTGCCTCCAATTCCTTTTGAAGCAACAATTCAGCATCCCCATTAACGGTTACAGCCACTTCTACATCCAATGAGAAAAAATCTTGAATTGCAGTTTTTAAAAGGGACTTTACCCCTCTATCCGTTAAATAAGACACAGAAAATTCATCTGGCAGTTGGAGCGTAATGTGCCCATTCACATTTTCCCAACGCATAATGTGTTTATATGCTGTGCATGCAGGAAATTGGCGCACTAAAAAATCATTGAGTGGTTGACTCAATGCGTTTGGATCTTTTAAAAACACCTCTTTTAAAGCAGGAGAGGTTACTCGAATAGACACTTTTACATCTGGAAAGGCTTTTTGAACAATTTTTTTGATGGACAAAAAAGCACTTTCCCCTATCAACACAGTAGAATAAAAGTGAATGAGTGCCCAGTTTTGACCCTTCCAAAAGTTCACATTATGGATAGACAATGTGCCTTTTAGCTGAGGTAAAACATCTTGAATTTTTTCAAGTAATTCAGATTTCGTCATATTTCTCTATCAATTCTCGTACAGCTTGTATCATTTCTACTTTTAAATCGCCCGTTAATTTGCGCACGAATTGACCTTTTACATACAATGCGCCACAGTCTTTGCCCCCACAAAGTGCAATGTCTTTATCCCGTGCTTCGCCTGGACCATTGACCACGCACCCCATAACAGCAATTGAAATATCTTTATCTACATGCGCAAACTCTTTTTCCAAACTGCGTGCAATGCCTTCTACATCTATAATTGTGCGCCCGCAAGTGGGGCAAGAGGTAAACTGAATGCCTTTTTTTAGCTTTAAAGCACGTAAAATGGAAAGGGCAGCAGGCGCTTCTTTCACAGGGTCGCCTGTCAAGGACACTCGAACAGTATCTCCAATACCGTCCAGTAACAGACTGCCAATGCCAATAGCAGATTTTACAATGCCACTTTCTGGCAGCCCTGCTTCTGTAATGCCCACATGTAATGGGTATTCGCACAAATCGTGCATTTTTCTATACGCATCTACGGAAGTTCTAATGTCTGAAGATTTAAGAGAAATAACAATATCTCTAAAATCCAATTCTTCCAGCAAGTTTACATGGTAGAGTGCACTTTGCACCATGCCTTGAGGGGTCATGCCGTATTTTTCTAATATATTTTTTTCAAGTGAGCCGCCATTGACACCAATACGAATGGGCACGCCATATTTTTTGGCGCACGCAACCACTTCTTTTACATGCTCTTTAGAGCCAATATTGCCTGGATTGATACGCAATTTTTGAATGCCATTTTCTATGCTCTTGATCGCAAGCGTATGGTCAAAATGAATGTCAGCACAAAGAGGTACAGGGCTTTCTTTTGAAAGTATTTTTATGCTTTCAGCCCCTTCTTGCGTGTTGACGGTCACTCGAACAAGGTCACACCCACTTTGGTGGAGTGCAATGATCTGATCAAGTGTTCTCTTTGTGTCATGCGTGGGGGTGTTCGTCATGCTCTGCACTGAAATAGGTGCATTTCCCCCTATTTGAAGATTGCCCACATGTACTGCTCTTGTCATTTTTTCATCCTCTTTACTTAAACATACGCACTATGTCTTGCCATGTTAGCAAAATAAATAGTAAGATAAACACCATAAACCCTGCCATGTGAATGTACGCTTCCACTTTTTGACTAATGGGTTTTTTGCGAATGCCCTCAATCAGCAAAAATACAAGCCTTGATCCATCTAAGCCAGGAATAGGCAACAAATTCACAAGCCCTAAGTTGACGGATATCATCACCATTAAGGAAAGATATGCGCTAAATCCATACGTCTTTGTCTGTTCTGCCACAATGGATACAACGCCCACAGGCCCTGCCATTTGATTTAACCCTTCCCCTTTAAAGATCAAGTTTTTAAGGGCACCCAAAATTGCACCCCCTTGATACACGCACATTTGATAAGAGGCTGAAATACTCTCGAACACATTCAAATGCACAATTTCTTGTTTATCAATCAAGGGTTTAAAAGTAATCCCTAATTTGAGTTCACCCGATGCATCTGCTTTGGGCACAACTTGAAGTTGTACTTCTTCTTCCCCTCTTTTTACTGTAATATCAAGAGGAACATCTTGCTTTTTAAATGTATTGATAAAAGCACCTGTTTTTGTGTTTTTTTCGTCCTGCAAGCCAAATGTATCTTGGCCATTCACTGCCGTAATAATATCCCCTGTTAAAACACCACCAGCTTGTGCAGGCGAATTTTCTTCAACAGAATTGATTTGAACATAGCCATACTCTACTTTTTCAACACCTGAAACGAGATAGAATGAAAAACAAATGAGGAATGCAAGCACAAAGTTCATGATAGGTCCCATTACGACCACAAACATTCTCTTTAAAACAGCAAAATTATTTAAATTCCTCGTGTCCTTCTTGTCAAAACCCTCCACTTGGTCTTCGCCATAGAACATGCAAAACCCCCCTGCCGGTATCAACCGCAGAGAAAAGAGCGTTTCATGTTTTTTACTTTTCCATTCCACAATTTTAGGTCCAAACCCAATTGCAAACTGCTTTACAGGGATTTTACAAATACGAGCGGCAAAAAAATGCCCTGCTTCATGCACTGTGACCATAATTCCAAGCATCAATAATGCTGCTAAAATATACAATATTGTCATTTGACCCCCTTATATTAAATGTTTTCTGATATAATCCAAAGCTTTTTCACGTGCCAATTGATCATAATAAAGCACGTCTTCCACAGAAGGAATGGCATGATATCCCATTTCATTCAGTGTGTTATCTACAATTTTATAAATGCCACCAAAGGGAATTTGCTCCTTTAAAAAGGCATCCACTGCCACTTCATTGGCAGCGTTTAGAATACAACAAGACGCACCTTTTGCTTCCAGTGCTTGGTATGCCATTTTTAAAGAAGGAAACTTTTCTTCATCTCCTTTTTCAAAAGAAAGCGAAGATATTTTAGAAAAATCAGGCAATGAAACACCTGTATTTAAACGGTTCGGATAATTCATTGCGTACAAAATTGGCACTTTCATGTCAGGCAAACCCATTTGCGCAATCACTGCACCATCTTCAAACCCTACCATAGAGTGTACAATACTCTCTTTGTGCACCACCACTTCAATCTGCTTAGGCGCTACATCAAAGAGCCATTTGGCTTCAATAATTTCCAGTGCTTTATTAAACATAGAGGCTGAATCAATGGTGATTTTTTGCCCCATCTGCCACGTAGGATGTAAAAGCGCTTGTTGCTTGGTTGCGGACAAAATTTTCTCTTTATCCCACGTTCTAAAAGGGCCACCTGATGCCGTTAAATAAATTTTAGACACTTTGTTGTTTTGTGCCCCTTGCAAGCATTGGAAAATGGCGCTGTGTTCGCTGTCCACAGGGAGCAAAGTGTATTCGCCCTTTTCTTTTTTGCAAGCTTCCATGACCAGTTCGCCACCCGATACAAGCGTTTCCTTATTTGCAAGTAATATACGCTTATTGGATTTGCGTAGCGCCATAGTGATTTTAAGCCCTGCTACGCCTACAATAGATACAAGCGCATCCTCTGCATCTGTTTCACTTGCCATCTTTTCAAAGTCTTTTTGATCATAAAAGGTACAAAAAGAGAGTTCTTGGGGCACATCTTTTAAAACATCGCCAGAAAGACAAGCACAAAGAGGCCTAAACTCCTTGACTTGTTCAAACAACAAAGAGGCATTTTTATGTGCTGAAAGCGCTGTTACTTTAAATTTATCCTGATGTAAACGCACCACTTCAAGTGCCTGTTTCCCGATTGAACCAGTTGAGCCAAAAATTGCAAGCTTACGCATGTTTCTCCTTATCCCATCATAATCCAACTAAAGTAGATGTAAATGATGACGGCTGCAAAATATGTACTGTCCAGCCTATCCATAATGCCCCCATGTCCAGGGAAAATATTGCCAAAATCTTTGATGCCACAATGTCTTTTAATCAGGCTCGCAAACAAATCGCCCACTTGCCCTGCAACGCCTGCCAACACACCGAGTATCAAGAAATGGTAGAGTGGAGGCACAGTTTCAAGTTTGGAAAAAATAAAATACATGAGTATGGCGAAAAACACACTGCCACCAAGCCCGGCAATTGCGCCTTCCACAGATTTATTGGGGCTAATCGCTGGGCTGAGCTTTCTTTTCCCAAACCGACTGCCGATAAAATATGCCATTGTATCCCCCATTAAAGGGATCCCAAAACACATCAACACGAGCATTGTTTGAATGTTTCTGCTTTCTGCACGCATAAAGCCTAAAATGCAAAGCCCTGGGAGCAAAACAGAAAAAAGAGGAAGAGCAGAAGACAATAGATCTTCCAATCTCGGCTCTTTCCTTGTGATTACTTGAATACAAATGAGCAAGCATGCGCTTGTCATTAAGACCATTAAAATGTTCGTATCTTTGGTCAACACAAACAAGGGAATGCTCACTGCAATGCTCACCCAACTGGGCCACTGCACAGGGCGATCCCCTGACAACTTTAATGCACGATACACTTCGTAAATGGACAGGCAAATGGAAGCCATCAACATAATTGCAAACACCCATCCACCCATATATAAGGCAAAAGCGAGCATGAGTGCAAGCACGATACCCGTTAAAATTCTCGTTGTCAAGCTTTTCTTCCTCCAAATCTTCTATCACGACGACCGAAAGAATCGAGCGCATCATGAAAATCTTTTACAGTAAAGTCCGGCCATAAAACATCTGGAAATAAGAACTCTGCATATGCACATTGAAAAAGCATAAAGCCACTCAAGCGTTGTTCATTGCTCGTTCTTATGAGTAAATCCACTTCGGGAATATTTCTTGTATACAAGGCATTTTGAAACATTTCTTTGTTGATATCATCTGGGGTAATTTCTTTATCCTGTACCTTTTGTGCAAGTATTTTGCATGCACGTACAATTTCTTGTTGACCACCATAGTTTAGCGCAATCAAGAGGTTTAACCCTGTGTTATTTTTTGTTCTTTCTTCTGCATTTAACACAGCGTTTCTTTGAGGGATGGGCAAACCGTTTACATCCCCAATAATACGAATTTTAACATTTTTTTCATCAAGCTCGTCAATTTCCGACTTGAAATATTGAAGCAAAAGCGCCATCAGTGCAGACACTTCTTGTTCACTTCTTGACCAATTTTCCGTTGAAAAAGCAAACAGGGAAAGCGTATGAATGTGAAGATCACTGCTTTCCCTGATGATGTTGCGCAGTGCTTCAACGCCTTTTTTGTGCCCCATAGCGACTTGAAACTTATGGAGTTTCGCCCAACGGCCGTTTCCATCCATAATAATCGCTACGTGGCGAGGTAAAGTTTGTTGAGGCATACATGCTCCTTAATCGCTGATTTTAAAAACAGATACAATCAGCGTATTATTTTCTTTTACTGAAACAACGTAGGGCGTACCCAACTCGTCCTCCTCGCTCCTGTCATCCTTGCGTTTAGGCGCACGAGTATAGACGACGGAGCAACGCTCTGCGTTTTGTTCAACCAATTCGAGTGCTTTAGAAAGAGGACAGCCTAAAAGCTGTTTCATGTCCATTAGACTTCCATGATCTCCTTTTCCTTATCAGCAGCAATTTTATCCACTTCTTTAATGAACGCATCTGTGGTTTTTTGAAGTTTTTCTTCTGCTTTGCGTTGTTCGTCTTCTGTGATTTCGCTGTTCTTTTTCATTTTCTTAAAGTCTTCCATCACATCACGGCGAATGGCACGCACAGCAATCTTTGCATCTTCAGCGCCTTTTTTAACAACCTTGGTTAAATCACGGCGGCGTTCTTCGTTGAGTTCGGGCACAACAAGGCGAATGCTCTTGCCATCATTGGAAGGGTTCAAGCCTAAATCGCTTGACAAAATTGCTTTTTCCACCATAGAAATCGCCTTCTGATCCCAAAGGGAGATGGTGAGCAAACGGGGTTCTGGTGCATTGATGTTGCCCATTTGCTTTAAAGGTGTGGGAACACCATAATAATCGACCACAATACGGTCTAAAATTTGAGGATTTGCACGGCCTGCACGCAGAGAAAGCATATCCCTCTTAAAAAATTCACAAGTTTTTTCCATTTTGGTTTTGGATGTGTCCAACATTTCGTTAATCATTTCGTTTCCTCCATTCTAAATGATACTGTATCTATTGTATACGTTTTTTGCATTCTTTGCAAGTATATTTTTCAATTTCTTTGAAATTTTCCTTTAATTTGCTGAAAAATACTCTCTATCGTAGTTTATGACACAGTAATAGCGTGTATCCAGTGTTTTACAGTAAGTGTCCACTTCTTTGGTCAGTGCATCCTTCTCATTGTCTTTGATTTCATCTGGAAGCAAAATATCAAAGACTAAGTTCACTCTATGTTCTCCGGGCACCATTCTAAAATCATGCATTTTAAGAGGTGGTGTGTGCGATAGCAAATGATGTTTTAGGTTTGAGCAAATGCTTGTCACATTTTCATCTTCTGACACAACAGGGTCCATGTGAATACATATGGGAATATTGAATTTTTCACCAATTTCCCTTTCTGCATTGTCCACCATTTCGTGGGATTTAACAAAATCCGCTTTGCTGCTCACTTCCACATGTACAGATGCCATAGACCGTCCAGGGCCATAATCATGGAGCACAAAATCATGTATGCCCATTACCCCTTCATACTTTAAGAGCATTTGAATGATTTGAGTGCCCAATTCTTTGTCTGGTGCTCCACCGAGCAAACGATCTACTGTATCTTTCAGCACTTCATAGCCTGATTTGAGCACGAGTAAAGCAACAATTACACCCATATAGCCATCCATATTGATGTGGAAACAAAGTGCAATCAGTATGCTTATAACAACGCCCGTTGTCGCAAGTGCATCGCTTAAACTGTCTTTCCCTGCTGCAAGTAAAGCTGGATTGTCCGTTTTTGTGCCTATGTTTTTATTGAAAAAATACATCCATGTTTTAATAAGCACACTGCACACCAGTAGTACAATAGTCAGTGTTGAAAATTCAAGTGTTGCAGGAGATAGAATACTTTGGATTGCACTCGAAAGTGTTTCAATACCAAAAATCACTATGAGAATGCCCACAGCAAGCGCCCCGATATACTCAATGCGCCCATGCCCAAAGGGATGATTTCTGTCAATTGGTCTTTGTGCCATACGCACAGTAACAAGCGCCATAACATTGCCGAGCACATCGGACAAGTTGTTAAAACCGTCTGCCGTTACAGCGATGGAAAAAGTCACTGTGCCCAGTACAATTTTAATCACTGCAAGTAAAATGTTTAAAACAATGCCTACAAGAGATGCAAGCGTGCCATACTGTGTACGCACCTCTTGATTTTTAACATCTTGATAATTTTTTACAAATTTTTTGATGAGTAAATCTGTCATTTTTTTCTTCTTTCCCATCATAATTCTCTAAGAAAAAAACCGTATGATCTTCTATTTTATTTGAAAACCAGACGGCTTTTCTTTAAAAGAATATGAACTTTTACAAAAGTTTATGCCTTATTCATTCACTGTGATGCAGTTGCAAGGACATACTTTTGCACATTCGCCACAACGTGTGCACTTTTCTTCATCAATCACAGCAACGCCGTTGATGACATGAATGGCATCGTACTGGCATGTTTTTTCACAACGTTTGCAAGCAATACATGCTTTGGTGCATCCTTCACGAGCAACACGGCCTGTTTGTGTGTTTTGACATCTGACAATGACTTTCATATCCTTTGGTTTTAAGGAAATGACATGGCGTGGGCATACATTTTCACACATGCCACACCCTGTACATTTTTCAGGGTCAATTACAGCAATACCATTTTCAATTGAAATGGCATCAAACTTACATACGTCTACGCAATCCCCCAAACCCACGCAAGCAAAGTGACATTGTTTAGGGCCACCCACCAATTGAGAAGCCATTTGGCAGCTCTTATAGCCGTCATAATTGTAGCGTTCTTTTGCAACACCACATTCGCCTTGGCAAATCACACGAGCGACAACAGGCGCTTGACTGCCTGCATCCACACCCATGATTTTGGCAATATCTTCTGCTGCTTGTGCGCCAGCAGGGGCACACAAGTTAGGAGCAGCTTTGCCTTCCACCACTGCTTTGGCATAGCCATCACAGCCTGGATATCCACATGCGCCACAGTTTGCACCTGCTAAACATGCACGCACTTCTTGAATTCTCTCGTCCACATCCACTTTGAACTTTTTATCTGCAATGGAGAGTAAAACACCAAAGAGAAGGCCAATCCCACCCAAAGCCAAAACGGAAAATAAAATCGTAGTCCAATTCATCTTATTCTTTCCTCCTTACTTCACAAGCCCTGAAAAGCCCATAAATGCAATGGACATCAGGCCAGCAATGATGAGGCTTGAAGGGAAGCCTTTAAAGGACTTTGGAATGTCAGCAGTTTCAAGGCGTTCACGCACCCCTGCCATCAACACGATTGCAAGGAGGAAGCCCAAGGCACCAAAAGTGCCGTTGCAAACAGACTCAAAAAGATTGTAATTTTCTTGAATGTTTAAGATGGTTGCTGCAAGTACAGCGCAGTTTGTCGTAATCAAAGGGAGGTAAATGCCAAGAGCAGAGTACAAAGAAGGCATTGACTTTTTCATGAACATTTCAACAAACTGAACGAGTGCAGCAATAACCAAGATAAATGCAATTGTTTGAAGGTATTCAATTTGCAATGGCACAAGCAAGAAATGATGCACAAAGTATGTGATGAAAGAAGCAATGGCCATAACAAAAGTTACAGCAAGCCCCATGCCTGTTGCTGTTTGTACCTTAGAAGATACGCCTAAAAAGGGACAGCAACCGTAAAAACGGGAGAAAATGAAGTTGTTACACAGTACGCAGTTGACCATGAACAAGAAAAAGGACCCTACATCTGTAATATTCATCGATTATGCTTCCTCCTTTTTCAATCTCTCGTTGCGCTTGTTTGTGATGGCATTGATGATGCCAAGTAAAAGACCGTAGGTGATAAAACCACCAGGTGCTAATACGAACAGAAGCATAGGTTCATACTGTGCGCCAAGCAAGGAAAGGCCAAAGATGGTGCCATTACCAATCAGCTCACGGATTGCGCCGATTAAAACAAGACCAAGTGTAAAGCCCAAGCCCATGCCAAGCCCATCCACAGCTGAAGCACACACAGGATTTTTGCTTGCAAAAGATTCAGCTCTTGCAAGAATGATGCAGTTTACAACAATTAATGGAATGAAGATACCCAAAGATTCATACAAGGAAGGCACAAAAGCTTGCATTACCATTTGCACAATGGTCACAAATGTTGCGATGATCACAATGAATGCGGGAATACGTACCTTGTCTGGAATGAACTTACGGAGCATGGAAATAACGATGTTAGAAAACACGAGCACGAAAGTTGCAGCAAGGCCCATGCCTGCACCGTTTAAAGCAGAAGTGGTTACAGCCAACGTAGGGCAAGTACCCAGCACAAGCCTAAAGGTTGGGTTTTCGTTTAAAATACCATTTACAAACACGCCACGGAGGGACTTTTTCTTTTCATTAGGCATGTTTCTTCACCTCCCCATATACTCTACGCTTTAAGGATTTATCAATGAGTGGTGTCAAAATGTTCATGATCAAAATGGCATATGTAACACCTTCTGGATAGTTGCCATACTTTCTAATGATGACAACGAGTATACCACAGCCAATGCCAAAAATAATTTGACCTACTTTAAGCATTGGGTTGGTCACATAGTCTGTTGCCATGAACACTGCGCCAAAGAGCACACCACCTGTTAATACAGCCGTCAAGGGGTCAATGCCCAAAATCGCACTAAATACAGCAACAGTTAAAACAAAACATACAGGAATTTCCCAGCTGATGACCTTTCTTACAACGAGGTATAAGAAGCCAAGCACGATCGCCACCTTGCAAACTTCACCAATTGCACCAGGAATATTTCCCAGGAAAAGGTCTGTGTTGTTCCACTTACCAACAAGAGCAAGAGGGGTAGCGCTTGTCACCATGTCTGCGCCAATTTCAGCAGAAGATGCGCCAAGCAATCTTTGAGGAAGCACAGCGCTTGCCATGTGTGCAGGCCATGAAGTCAAAAGCACAGCACGAGCAGCGATTGCAGGGTTTAAGAAGTTGTGGCCAATACCACCAAAGAGCTGTTTTACAATCACAATTGCAAACACACTGCCCACAATAGGCAACCAAAGTGGCACGTTGGCTGGCAAGTTCAGACCCAAAATCAAGCCTGTTACTACGGCAGACAAATCACCCACACGAACGGGACGTTTTGCAAGCTTTTGGAAAAGGAATTCTGCAATCACAGCAGAAGCAATAGATACTGCGAGCACCCATAATGCATTTAATCCAAACAGATAAATGCCTGCTGCAGTTGTGGGTAAAAGGGCAATCAACACATCCAGCATCAGGCTTTTTGTGCTCACGCGTGTTCTAATGTGTGGCCCTGTAGAAATATGCAGGTTCATCTTATTTTACACCTTCTTTGCTAAAATGAGCTCTCGTGCGTTTCTGATGGAAGACATGATCCAACGTCTTGCAGGGCAAATGTAAGAGCAACTGCCACAGAGCATGCAGTCCAAAATGTGTTCTTTCTTTGCGCCTTCATAGTCGTTTAAATCGCACAAAACCTTGAGTTTGTATGGGTTTAAGCCGATAGGACATGCATCCACGCAACGGCCACAACGAATGCAAGCTGTTTCTTCTAAAGATTTACCTTGCTTTTCGTTGAGCACCACAATGCCATTGTTTGCCTTTGTCATGCTCACGCCATCATTGGGGGCACAAATGCCTGTCATGCTACCACCTGCAAAAATCTTGCCAGGTTCTTCGCTATAACCATCGCATGCGCCAATTGCATCTAAGAAGATCGTACCTACACGAAGTTTCAAGTTGGAAGGTTTTTTCACACAACCTGTCACTGTTGTAATACGTTCTACAAGAGGCTTACCGTCAATAACTGCCATAGCAATTGCAGCAGATGTCGCAACGTTTAATACCACGCAATGTGCATCCATGGGCAATTGTCCAGAAGGCACTTCACGGCCTGTAACAGCTTTGATGAGTTGCTTTTCGCCCCCTTGTGGGTACTTGGCTTTGAGCACAACCACTTCAATGCCTTCTCTTAAGCTTGCCACTTTTTTAATCTCGTGAATAGCGTCCATCTTATTTTCTTCAATAGCGATGTAGCCTTTTTTCACATCCATTGCACGCATTGCAGCACGGAGACCGTCCACCACGAGCAAGGGTTGTTCGAGCATTAAACGATGGTCAGCTGTCAAGAATGTTTCACATTCTGCACCATTTAAAATGATGGTGTCCACTGTTTTTCCAGGAGGAGGGCTGAGCTTAATGTGTGTGGGGAAACATGCGCCCCCCATGCCACAAATGCCTGCTGCTTTGATTTGGGGAATAATCTGTGTTTTATCACAAGTTTCCACATTGCCCAAACCATGAAGCTCTGTCCAAGTGTCTTTAAAGTCATTTTGAATGGTAATGCAGGTAATGGGTGCTTTACCAAGCTGTTGTTTTTCAGAAATATCCGTTACAGTACCACTGACAGAGGCATGTACTGGAATGCCAATGCCCCCTACTGGCTCTGCAATCATTTGACCAAGGAGCACAGTGTCTCCCTTGCTTACACAAGGCTTACTGGGTGCACCGATGTGCATATTCATAGGGATAACCACTACGTCGGATACAAAAGGTCTGATAGGCTGAGCTTGTGTTGCCGTCTTTCCCTGATGCATTTCGGGCAATGGATGGATACCACCTTTAAAGGTTTTCTTATTCATTATAAAGCCCCTGCCTTTCAGTTGATTTTTGTTGCTTCGTTGATGGCATCTACAATGGCTTGTGATGTCACAGTAGCGCCTGTGATGGCATCAATATCTTTAATATCCAAAGGAAGGGATTTGCCAACAAACTGTTTGCTGAAATCTTCTTCCAATGCTTTTGCACCAAAGCCAGGTGTTTCTTGGAATTTATCATCGCCAATTTTGATGGCTGTGATTTTCTGATCTTCCACATTCAAAGCAACGGTTACATCCCCTGCAAAACCTTTTTTGGTCGCAGTGTATGCATAAACAACTTCTTCTGTGGTAGCAATTTCTTTGGTTGCTTCGTTGATGGCATCCACAA
>CAYTPJ010000017.1:17127-24536 GCA_964439755.1 uncultured Oscillospiraceae bacterium | reverse complement strand
TATTTTTTTTCACAATAAAACAACAACAATCCAAGTTGTTAAAAAGGATGTTGAAACGGATTTTGTTTGGAAAACAAGAAATATAGGCGTGTATAAAGCAAAAAAAGCTATATTTGTAATATAATTGAAAGAATTTATCTTCCTTTCCTTGACATGTGCACGATTTTGTAATAAAATAAGTGGTGATAAAGCATGACGGAGGCTTGATGCATGAAGAACATGTATAAAGGGCTGCTCATTTGTTTGACAGCTTTGGTATTGATATTTGGGGTTTTTCAAACGGCTATGATGGAAACCTATCCCTTTTCTGCCTTTATTCAGGAAAATGTGCGTATGCGCAAAGAGGCTTCAAGCGAAAGCGAGGAGCTTATTACGCTACCCAAGGGGGACAGTGCGTACATTGTGGGCGAAAAAAATGGTTATTATATTGCGCAATATGAGGGGACACAAGGGTATGTGTTGAAAGCATACATATCTTCCGTCCAACCGTCCGACATTGTGACGGCAACGCAACAACCTGCGTCAGAAGATGAAGCACTCCGTTATCAAACGCTTTATTTGAACAGCGAAGGCAAACAAGTAGAAGCACTGCAAATGGCGCTTCAAGAATTGGGCTTTTATAAAGGCAAAATTGACCAAGATTATGGTCAAGGCACCTTGGATGCAGTGAAAAAATTTCAAAAAGAAAATAAATTGGTTGTGACAGGTGCAGCAGATGCCAAAACGCAAGGGCTGATGTTTGAAGGCAATCCTAAAAACAGCAAGGGCAAAGGGCAATTTGTGTCTGTGCTCCCCAATATTGATCAAGTGAAAATTTCCTTAAACAAAAAGGGCGAGGCTGTTATTACACTCAAAAATAGGCTGATGGAGCTTGCTTATTTAAAAAAATCAACCTCTAATGTATATGATAAAGAAACAAAAGATGCCGTAGTTGCTTTTCAAAAAGCCAACGGCTTAAAAGCAGACGGCATTGCAGGGGTGGAAACATTAAATAAGGTATATGACCCTAAAACACTTTTAAAAGGTCAAACACCACCTCCTGTATTAACGCCTACGGATCGCCCTGTTCAGGGTGAACCAACATATCCTTATGAAACAGTGGCAGATGCGTCTGTGATGCTTAGAAAATATGCCTCCTTATCTTCTTCCCGTATCACCACCATTCAAAAAGGTGATGTGGTCACTGTGTTAGAACAAAAAGAGGATTTCTTAAAGGTCGAATATAAAAAGTGGACAGGCTATTGTGTGGCTGCGTATATCCTCGTGCCAGATGCCTATTTGCCTTCTTCTGCCAAGGACTATCCTACGCTTAAAAAAGGAGATGCAGGATATACTGTACAAGCACTCCAAGAAGCGTTAAAAGAGCTTAGATTTTATAGTGGTAAAATAGATGGCGAATTTTCCACTTCCCTTCAAACTTCTGTAAAGAGCTTTCAGCAGAGAAATAAATATCAAATAACAGGCGTTATGACGAGCACGCAACAAGAACATTTATATGAAGAAAAAGTGAAAAATAGCGCAGGGAAAAGCGTAGAAGTAAAGATGCTGCCTCCAAACAAAGTGTGCACCATGGAATACTTAGACAAAGGCAAACAGGTGCAGGACTTAAAAGGTACACTTTCTAATTTAGGGTATTATAAAGGTGAAATGGACAATGTGTTTGATGCAGATACGAGAAATGCTGTAAAAGCTTTCCAAAAAGCACGTGGTTTGTTTGTAGATGGCAAAGTAGGACCTAAAACGCTTGAAGTGCTCGCTTATATATCCAACACACCTACACCTGCCCCCACCTTAGACCCTTCTTTGCCTCAAGCAACAGAAGAACCTTTGACAGAAGACAATGTGATTGTGATGCAAAATGGCACACGTGGTGTGGCAGTTAAAAAGCTTCAAGAACGCCTTGTAGCACTTGGGTATTATCAAATTGTGCCTGACGGCATTTACGATTCCAACGACATTCAAGCCGTTCGTAGTTTCCAAAAGAAAAACGGTTTAAAAGCAGATGGTGTGGCAGGGCTTGAAACACAAGTGCTCCTTTATTCAAACTATGCTCAAAATAACTTTACCCCTGCGCCTACCTCTATCAGTACCCCAGAACCTGTGCCCACAGTGACACCTGACGCAACAGAAGATGTGGAGTTTGACAAGACGATTGCACTCGGTGCCACAGGGGATAAAGTGCGTGCATTGCAAGAAAGATTAAAGGCATTGGGCTATATCGACACATTGCCCGATGGTATTTTTGGCAAGAACACGGAAAAAGCACTTAAAAAGTTCCAATCTGTGCACAAATTAGATCAAGACGGTAAAGCAGGCACGAAAACATGGACAATGCTCTTTGATGAAAAGGCGCAGAAAAACCCTTCTTCTGTGGAAGAAGATCAGCAAGAAGAATTGCTTAAAGATATGCGCTTAAACGATTATGGCGAACATGTACGCAAAATGCAACGTCGTTTGATTGATTTAAAGTATTTGGATAAGGCAGACGGCAATTTTGGACCCAAAACATTTGCAGCTGTGTTGCGTTTTGAAGAAAAGAACAAGCTGAAAGTGGATGGCGTGGTCACGCAGAATGACTTAAAAGTGATGAATGGCAAAAATGCTGTGCCCAACAAGGAAGGCAATGTGCAGGAGCCTTCTACACCCTCTGTACCCGATTATGATATAATTCCTAAGGCAAAAGAGGTGCGCTATGCCAACTGGTATACGGAAATTAGAAGTAGAGCACGCTCTATGCCGGATGTGACAATTTATGACCCCGACACAAAGCTTTCCTACAAGCTCCACATGTTCTCTTTTGGCAAGCATGCAGATGCAGAACCACCGACCAAAGAAGATACGGAAATCATGCGCAAAGTGTGTGGTAATAATTCGTGGACGCCTCATCCTGTGTGGGTGATTTTTGAAGACGGCAGAGTATACATGGCATCTACACATAGCCATGGCCATACGGTGGACCACACATCTGGCAATGACTTGGTGGGGCATATTTGTTTACACTTCCCACGTTTAATGGCTGAAGCACAATTGACAGGGCCCTATGCTGTGAGCCACCAAAACGCTATCCTTTTGGGTTGGGATAGAACGCAAGCAATGATACAATAAAATAAGAAATTTTAGCGTTCGTGCAAGAAAAACTTGTATGAACGCTAAATTCATTGTTTTAGGACGTTTAAAATGGAAAAAATCAGTTGTATTTCGCCTAATATTAAATAACTACTTGACGTTTGGAAAAAAATTCATTATAATAGAGGCGCAATCGACAGAAGGCTTTTATCACCTTTTGTGTTATGTTAGATCAGAAAGGGGTATTATTTTTATGGATTTATCAAATCAGCGTGTATTGGTTTATTTGGAAGAAGACAATATTCAGAGGGCTTTTTTTCGCATCCGTCCTTTATTGAGAGCACAAGGCCCTATTACGCAAGAAGAGCTTGCAGAGTTCCCAGATGAAGGGTTTATGAGAATTGTGCCAGACAAGAACGAACAGCATACTTTTAAAGATAGAATGCGTTTGCTTGGGCCTGTGTGCATGTTGAATTTATTAGGTGTGCCCAAAGAAGCCAACAAGATTAGAACAAATAAAAATTTTGCACCACATCGTGGGGAAGTAAACCAGTTTATTATTTATTCGGATGCAGTGCAAGCATTGGGCGAAAATGATTTATATGAAGTCACTTCCAAAGAATGTATGCAAAACGCTGTCACCCCCTTTGTGTACACAAGAGAAGGGGGCAACATCTTTGGGCCTGTGAACAAAGATACAGGGGCGCAAAGAGAAGATGCAGATAAGCTGTCACCAGATAGCAAGGGTTTATATTCCGTTGTTTTCCCTGACGGAGCACAAAAGCTTTTCTTTTGGAAACAAGAAGCGTTAGAACAGGTGGCAGAAGAAGCAAAACAAGCTGTATCTGAAACACCTGCTGTGCAGGAAGAAAAAGAAAGTGCTGTTGCCTCTCCTTCTCTTTCTGTTGAAGAAGCCATTCAGCCTAATACCCCTGTTCAAGTGAATAATTTTCAGACGGAAAAACCTGTACAGGAAAAGCCTAAAATGGACAGAGAAACAGCCATTCAGAAAATTCAAGCATTAGATGGCGCAGCCACACCTACAATGAATAGACTGAATGACAATACATCCTCTTTTGCACCTCCTGTTATGCAAAATCAAAAGCCTCTTTCGGGCACTCCTTTATATCAAGCAACCCCCAAGAAGTTTGCGCCCACACGTGTGAATAACCCCTTTATTCAAACAGTGGATAGTCAGCGTATGCGCTATGATGCTCCAGGTGCTCAAGTGCAGAATACCAAAGATATGGTGAACGTTTCAAACCCTGTGGAGCATTTTAAAAATGCACTGACCAACGTGTGGCGCTCGAATGAAACACACGGACAAACGGTGGAATGTATCCTTTCTATGTCTGGCATGCGTGAACTGCTTGCAAAGGCTGCACGCTCGGGCGCATCTGATTTGACAGTGGCTGCCATGCACGCTCAACTCAATGATTTAGAGGCAGAGCGCTTGCGCACACTCATGCAATTGGATGAAGCAAAGAACAATTTGAAAAATGCAAAAGAAAAAGTGATTTTGGAAGCGCAAGCAAACGAAAAGAAAGCACTCCAAGCCATCGAAAACGAAAAGGCGAAAATTGTAGAGAGCATTCGTGTGCTCAAAGAGGAGCAGAATGCTTTGATGGATCAGCAAGCGCATTTGACAGAACAAATTGATGCGCTCATCAGCGATGATGACACGATTTTGCTTTCTCCAAAAGTGGGCGAAAATGTATCTTTTAAACAGTTGTTAGACAACGTGGTTGCCTCTTTTGATGCAAATGGATTTACTCTTTCTAAAGACGAAGCGTGTGCTATGGTGGCTGTTTACGCTCTTTCTAACAGAGCTTTTGGCATGTCTTCCAACACGCCCTCTGATGCCTATTTTGCTGCTTGCGCTTTAAACAACGCATTTGGTGGCGAACTTGCCTTTGATGAAGGCAACTATGTGCACGTTCAGCAAGGGGGCGATGCACCTTGCTTTGTGGTGTCTGAAAATGATGTGGTGAAGCGTAAAGCACCTTATACACGCATTATTTTGCAAGACCATAGAGAAGATTTCTGTTCCTTTATCATCAATCCACATCCTGTGTGCTCTGTGCGTGCAGACCATTTGCCCAAAGGTGATGTGCACTTTGCACCCCTTTCCAAATCTGCAATCATTGACATGGTGCAGGAAAATAAGAGCCATTTAAATGAGGAAACACGAGCATTTATCAACACATTATTTGATGCTTTCAAAAAATCCAATGCACATTTGCCCTTGATTGTGGTTAAAAATCTGATTGAATTTGTAGAATGTACGCAAGACAAGATGCAAGGGGGCGTGATGGCTGCTTTGGACCTTGGCGTGCTCACGTATGTTGCCCCTTATATGAAGGCAACCAAACATTCTTTGGTGCCTGTGCGCCCTCTTTTGACCTCTTTGCCACGCACGATGGAGAAGGCATAATACATGCAAGAAGAAATTGTTTCGAGTATAAAAAATCCTTTGTTACAAGGTGTAAAGGAACTGTCAAAAAAGAAGTATAGAGATCAAACAAACACCTTTGTCGTAGAGGGAGAACACATGGTACAAGAGGCGCTTTATGCCTCTTGTTTGTGCACGCTCCTTGTTCAAATGGAAAAAAAAGAAAAGTTTGATGCGCTGATTTTAGAGGCGCAAAAGCAAAAAGCACGCATTGTATACGTAAAAGGCGATCTTTTAGAGCGTGTGTCGGACACAAAAACGCCTCAAGGCGTGCTGGGCATAGCTCAAAAGAAAGTGCACGAGCAAGATATATTTTCCTACCCTATATGGGTGGCTTTGGATGACGTGCAAGACCCTGGCAATTTGGGCACCATCATTCGCACGATGGATGCCGTGTCCAACTGCTGTTTGGTGTTGTCCAACGGCTGTGCAGATGCGTATGCGCCAAAAACTTTGCGTGCTACCATGGGGGGCATTTTTAGAGTGCCTGTGGTGTGTGCGCAAAATTTGCCTGACATGCTCAATCACGCAAAAAAAGAGGGGTACACTGTGCTCTCTGGTGCGCTCAACGGATCTCCTTTTTATCAGCGAGATACAAGCATTCATAAGACGTGCATTGTGATAGGCAATGAAGGGCGAGGGGTATCGGATGAAATCCTTGCGCTCTCCACTTCTCTTGTAAAGCTTCCTATTTATGGAAAAGCAGAGTCTTTAAATGCAGGGGTTGCATGCGCTGTGATGCTGTATGACTTTGTGCGTGTGCAGGAAGAAAAAAACTGTTCTACATGAGTTGAAATATATAAGAAGTGAAGAAAAAGGAAGGGTTTTATCATAAATCCTTCTTTTTTTATGCCTTTGCTTTTTTAAAAAAATATGGTATACTGGAGGTAGAAAGAGAGGTAGAAAGGAGGAAAAATGTGGACAAGATTAAGATGAAGGAAAATAGTTTTACAAGCGTTGTGCTTTGTGAACACAAAATCAATACGCCCGAAGAAGCGTTTGAATATCACATGCACAATGAATTTGAGATTTTTTTCTTTTTACAAGGGGAAGTAAATTATATAGTGGAAAATCAAATTTACGACTTGCAAAAAGGGGATGTGTTGCTTTTTAACAACACGGAGTTTCATCAGCCTACATTGCGCACAAAGTGTGTGTTTGACCGATATGTGGTGCATTTTAATCCAAATGTTGTTCAGCCCCTATCTACTGTGAAAACACACTTATTAAAGCCTTTTTTGCTTCGCCCACAGGGTATGCACAATTTAATTCATTTAAATGAAACAGAGCAACTCACGTTTATTCAAATGGCAGATAAAATTGAAAGAGAAAGTCAAAGTGAAAAAGAAGGGGAGGACGTATTGTCCGTGCTCCACTTGGCAGAGCTTTTGATTTTTTTATCACGCATTGAAACAAAGACGACAAACACAGGGCGATTATCACAACACGTAAGCCAAGCCCTTCAATATATCGACAAGAATTTATATGAAGATATTTCTTTAAAGAGCATTTCTAAAGCGCTTGCCATTGACTATTATTATTTAGACAAGATATTTAAAAAAGAAATTGGCATGACGCTGTATCACTTTATATTGCTCAAGCGTTTGAATATTGCTCGTTCTTTGCTCCTACAAGGCAAGAGCGTGCACGAAGCGTGTGCTCAAACAGGGTTTAAGGATTACTCTAATTTTATACGTATTTTTAAAAAATATACAGGCATTACCCCTTCTGCTTTTGCACGTGAAAAACAGGGATAAACGGGCAATTGCTCAATTGTGAAGGAAAGAAAAATTAGAAATGAGAACTTGCTATTTTATGACACTATTTTTCTATACTTTTGCCTGAAAAAAGCTTGACAAAATCGACTTGAGTGCTTTATAATGAAGGTACT
>CAYTPJ010000017.1:14126-17117 GCA_964439755.1 uncultured Oscillospiraceae bacterium | reverse complement strand
AGATACTTTGTATTTTTTAATTATAAGAAATACAAAGCAAAGGAAGTATGAGGGTGTACTGCGAAATTGAAAGATTTTTCAAAGAGCAACGCACCTTGTACCGTAAAGCGATATAGGTTTTGTGTGTTCCTTTAAAGAACTACGCAAAAGTGAAGAATTTGATTTTTCCAACGCCTCTATCTGCTGACGCCCGATACAATACAACGAGAATGAAAAAGGAGATTTGACAAAATGAGCAAACTCAATCTTGAAAAGTATGGCATCAGTAATGCAACACAAATCGTGCACAACCCTTCCTATGACGAACTCTTCACCGAAGAAACACGTTCTGAACTTGAAGGTTTTGAAAAGGGTCAAGTAAGTGAATTGGGCGCTGTAAACGTAATGACAGGCGTTTATACAGGCCGTTCCCCTAAAGATAAGTTCATTGTTATGGACGATACTTCTAAAGACACCGTGTGGTGGACAACAGACGAATACAAGAACGACAACCATCCTGCAACTGTTGAAACATGGAACGCATTGAAAGATATCGCTAAGAACGAACTTTCCCAAAAGCGTTTGTTTGTTGTAGATGCTTTCTGTGGCGCAAACGAAGACACTCGTATGTCTGTTCGTTTCATCATGGAAGTTGCATGGCAAGCACACTTTGTAAAGAACATGTTCATCCGTCCTACTGCTGAAGAACTTGAAAACTTTGAACCAGACTTCGTTGTTTACAACGCTTCAAAAGCAAAGGTAGAAAACTATAAAGAGCTCGGCCTTCACTCTGAAACAGCTGTTGTGTTCAACTTAACAGACCGTGAAGCTGTTATCATCAACACATGGTACGGCGGGGAAATGAAAAAGGGCATCTTCTCTATGATGAACTACTATTTGCCCCTCAAAGGCATTGCTGCTATGCACTGCTCTGCAAACACTGACCTCAATGGCGAAAACACTGCCATCTTCTTTGGCCTTTCCGGCACAGGCAAAACCACACTTTCTACCGATCCTAAGCGTCTTTTGATTGGCGATGACGAACATGGCTGGGACGACAAGGGTGTGTTCAACTTTGAAGGCGGCTGCTATGCAAAAGTTATCAACCTCGATAAGGATTCCGAACCTGACATCTTCAACGCTATCAAGCGTGATGCACTTTTGGAAAACGTAACTTTGGATGATAACGGCATCATCGACTTTGACGATAAGAGCGTTACAGAAAACACACGTGTTTCCTACCCAATCGAACACATCAACAACATTGTGCGCCCTGTATCTGCTGCACCAGCTGCAAAGAATGTTATTTTCCTTTCTGCTGACGCTTTCGGCGTGTTGCCCCCCGTGTCTGTGTTGACACCTGAACAAACCAAGTACTATTTCCTCTCTGGCTTTACTGCAAAGTTAGCTGGCACAGAACGTGGTATCACGGAGCCTACCCCCACATTCTCTGCATGCTTTGGCCAAGCTTTCCTCGAATTACACCCCACAAAGTACGCTGAAGAACTTGTAAAGCGCATGGAAATGAGCGGTGCAAAAGCTTACTTGGTGAACACTGGCTGGAATGGCACCGGCAAGCGTATCTCCATTAAAGATACACGTGGCATCATTGACGCTATCTTGAATGGCGACATCTTGAACGCTTCCACCAAAACTGTTCCTCACTTTAACTTTGCTGTACCTACTGAACTTCCTGGCGTGGACACAAAGATTTTAGACCCACGTGACACTTATCAGGATGCTTCCGTTTGGGAAGAAAAAGCAAAAGATTTGGCTTCCCGTTTCATTAAGAATTTCGCAAAATACGAAGGCAATGAAGCAGGCAAAGCACTTGTTGAAGCAGGTCCTAAGCTCTAATTTGTATATTTTATATCCTCCGATGGCATATGCTGTCGGGGGATTTTTTTTATGCGTTTTTTTAAAAAAATAGTTGACAAAGTCACATAAATAATATATACTTGACTTAGTCAAATAAAAAGGAGGACTGCCCATGGTAAAGGTAAACGCATTTAAAAAGGTATTTGTTCAAAAGGTATTGCCCCTGGTGCTCGTATTGCTCTGTATGTCTATTTTGGCATTTGCAGAAAGCACGGATGTGCGCACATCTGCCTCTCAAGTGTATTATGTGGAAAGCAGCTTAACGATTGAAGAGTTGAGCGAGGCCATCCAAAATTCAGAAGGTGCTTGCACTGTCGCAACTGTCAACGCAGACGGCTCTCCTCTGCTCGTTGGAGGCTCTCCTGCTTTGCTGAACAACACGCACATTGCCTTTGGATGGAACAACAATGTGACGCTTGAAAACATGCAAAGAACAGGGCAAGCGATGATGTGCTATTATGTGTTTGATCAAGACCAAACTGAAAAGTTTGACAAACACAGTGGCGCTCGTGTGGTGCTCGAAGTGGAAAAGGATGAAAAAGTGTTGGAAGACTTGAAAAACGCTTATCCTTCCTTGCCCCCTTATGCCATACTGCTTAAAATCACTCAATTACTGCCTTTAGGATAAAAATTACTAAAAAAAAGGGAAAACCCTCTTGCAAAATAGTGTACTTTGCATTACACTATAACAAGAGGTGTTTTTTATGAGAAATTCTTTTGCCTTTTATGTTTCGGTATTTCGGCGTCGGTTTAGTCTGTTCTGCAATGAACAGTTCCAAAATGAGGGGTTAACGCAAGGGCTACATTTTTTTATTCTGTATGTGGGTAAAAATCCCCAGTGCACGCAGAAAGATATTGTAGATACATTGATGCTTGACCATGGGTATGCAACACGCTCTATTAAAAACCTTGTAAAAGAAGGGTACTTATTGCAAACTGTGGCAGAGAACGACCATAGAGCAAGGGTGCTCACGCTGACAGAGAAGGGGCAAAAAATATTTAAAATGTGCTATTCTCTTGTCCATGCGTGGGATGAAAAAGCGTTGAGTTGCCTTACAAAGTCAGAACAACAGACGTTGTTTGGCTTGATGAACAGGATTTATGACTTTACAGAGCACGCATAAACTGCTTTTT
>CAYTPJ010000017.1:1286-14026 GCA_964439755.1 uncultured Oscillospiraceae bacterium | reverse complement strand
TTTGGCTTGATGAACAGGATTTATGACTTTACAGAGCACGCATAAACTGCTTTTTTATACGCTTTTGATACGTAAATGTGCAGTGCTTTAAGGAGGAAAACAAAGAGAAAAATAAGGAGAAATCCTCTTTTTTGTTTGTTTGTAAAAGGCTGTATCCTAAAAATCATTTGCATTTGCACGTGTTTTATGGTATAATGGAAACATTCAAAGGGAAGGGAGTGAAGTGCATGGCCATCAAAAGAGGCGTAAAGCAAGTGATTGACAATCGCCGTGCTCGACACGACTTCTTTATTGAAGAAACTTATGAGTGTGGTATGGAGCTTAAAGGCACGGAAGTCAAGTCCATGCGCCAAGGCAAAGCCAACCTCAAAGAGAGCTACGCCGTCATTAAAAATGGCGAAGTGTACGTGATGTCTATGCACATCAGCCCATATGAGCAAGGGGGCATTTTTAACACAGACCCTATGCGCCCCAAGCGTTTGTTGCTCCATAAGGCAGAAATTAGAAAGCTCAATGCTTTTGTGCAACGTCAAGGGTACACGCTCATTCCTCTTTCTGTGTATCTAAAGGATGGCAGAATGAAAATGGCGCTCGGCGTTTGCGTGGGGAAACACTTGTATGATAAGCGGGATGACCTGCAAGCAAGAGATGCAAAGCGTGATATTCAGCGTGCTTTGCGCAACCAAAACAAGGGCGAATAAAAAGTTTGAAAAGCTATCATCAGTTATAAACATTACCTTTTGTGTGCGTTACACACTGCCATTGTCCTCATATACATGGGGGCGTACTGGTTTCGACGGAGATCGTCTTGGGTATGGTAAGCGAGCTGTGGACCCAGACCACAATAAAACGGGGACATTAAATTTAACTGACAATAATAAGTTAGCTTTCGCGGCTTAATGCCGTGCGTTGACCTTGAGTGCCTACGACTCAAGCCATCAGCGTCATTGATGTGGGGAACGGATTTACCTACGCTTTTAAGTAAATCGGCTCAAAAAGCTACTGAAACCGTTAGCCCGCCTTGAGGCGAACGGTAGAGGGAATGTTAAAATAAAGGATGCGCTCGGAGAAAACTGTAAACGAGAATTTTCGGACAGGGGTTCGATTCCCCTCGCTTCCACCATAAAATCACACACGTTGTATAGCGTTGGGTGATTTTTTTAATTTCATTTTTTGAACAAAATGCAGTATCATATTGTAGCGAAAAAATACATTCTATGTGAAAGTAAATTTGCTATTTCTTTTTTATAAAAACAGTGGTATAATGAACAAAAAGCAACACGCAAGGAGAAAAAAGATGGACAGTAAGCCTAACATTATTTTAATCACTACGGATCAACAGCGATTTGATACCATTCAAGCATTGGGGAATGACGTGATATTTACCCCACATCTAAATTGGCTCACAGATGAAGGGGTGACTTTTAGAAAGACGTACGCAGATTGCCCCGTGTGTATGCCCTCCAGAACGTCTATTATGACAGGGATGAAAGGGTATGTGTCAGGCACTTGTGGGAATATTGACCATAGCAAAGTTATGACGGAAAATAAAACTTTGCCTCAAATGCTCACGGAAAATGGGTATCAAACACGTGCAATTGGCAAAATGCACTTTCAGCCTGCCCGTGCGAACTATGGTTTTGAACACATGGAGTTGCCCATGGATTATTACCGTATGATGCAGCGCAACTATCCGGCAGGCGTGCCTAAATTGCATGGTGTGGGTGAAAACGAAGTAGAGCCTGTTATTTCCACAGTGGATGAAAACAAGAGCTTAACGCACTGGACGGTGGATAGGAGCATTGAATTTTTGGAAACGAGGGATGAAACCCGTCCCTTTTTCCTGTGGACAAGCTTTACAAAGCCTCATCCACCTTTTGACCCTTGCGCCAATTATTGGAATTTGTATCAAACGGAAGACATGCCTGACCCGATTTATGGCGATTGGTCGGAGGATTTTGAAAACATGCCCAAGGGCTTTTTGCAGAGCACTTTTATGCTCAACAACATCCACCGTTTGAGCAAAAAACAAGTGAAAGCTGTGCGCAGAGCGTATTATGCGTGCATCACGCAAATTGATTATAGCTTGGGGCTTTTGTTTGCACGCTTGCGTGAAATGAATTTGTTTGAAAATACATACATTATTTTTACATCTGACCATGGCGACATGCAAGGCGACCATCATATGGGCGCAAAAATGACGTACTTAGAAGGGGCGGCGCACGTGCCCTTGATTATTAAAGCGCCTACCAATTCTGCGATGTATTCAGATACAAAGGGGGAACAATGCCAAAATGTGGTGGAATTGTCGCACTTGTACCACACGATTTTAAAGATGGCTGATATACAAAATCAGAACCCCAAAAGTGAACACGTCAATTTGCTGGATGAAGTGCATTTGAAAACGGACAGAGTGTTTTACGGATGTTGTAAGGATGCTGCCAACACGTATTGCGTAATGGACAAAGGGTATAAGTACATCTACACAGAAGCGTTTGGGGATGAACTGCTGTTTGATATGGAAAAAGACCCTAAAGAACAGCATAATTTGATAGAAAAAGAACAGTATCAAGAAGTGCTTGAAAACTTGCGTTTGAAGCTCAAAGAGTGGGCAAAAACATACCGTCCATCTGCTTTGGATGAAAAGGGTGCGTTTGTCAAAGTGCAAGGGGTTTCTCAAACGAACAAGGGGAGAAAATGGCCAGGGTTTCACAGCATCAAAGTAGAAGATGTAGACGTGTTGCATTAAATACTTAGAAAAAAATAGGAATCGAATAGATACTTTTAAAACATGGATTGCTTGTCAATCTGTGTTTTTTAACGTTCATACAGAATAAAAAAAGGTGTTGACAAGAAAAAGATAACGTGATACAATAATTTTGGAAGAAAGTTGAAACGTTTCAACTTGTGAAAAGAGGGCTGTAATGGCGACGATGAAGGATGTGGCTGTGCTTGCAAATGTGGCATTGGGCACAGTATCAAGATATTTTAATGGGCAAAATGTGGGGGCAGACAAAAAGGAGCGTATAGAGCAGGCTGTCCAAACATTGGCGTATAAACCCAATGCGTTGGCACGCAGTATGAAAACAAATAAAACAATGACGATTGCTGTGGTTGTGCCTAAATTGTCGAATATTTTTAGTATGCGTATTATTGAAAAGTTAGAGAATGAGGCGCAAAAAAGTGGATACAGCGTGATTGTGTTCAGCAGTCGAGAAAGCGTGGAAGAAGAAAAAAAGAAGATAGCTTTTGCCAAGAGCAAGCAAGTGGATGGTATGATACTCATGCCAATTCAGGCACAAGATACAGAGGAAAAGGAAAGTTTAAAAAGTTTGTTAAACGATTTGCCTGTGGTGCTCATTGACAGGCAGATGGACAATGAAAATTTCCCTTCTGTGACAGTCAATAATGAAGAAATATCTTATCAGGCAACGCTCAAATTGCTCCAAAACAATGTTCAAAAAATAGGCATTGTATCAGCCTCCAAAGACATCTATACAGCTAAAGAGCGTTTAAAGGGTTTCCAAAGAGCGTGCAAGGAAAAGGGCGTAGAGGAAAAAGATGTGGTGTATCATTTTGGTACATATGACAACCAAACAGGGTATGAAGGGATGAAAAAGTTGCGCCACTTAGGGGTGGACAGTGTTTTTTTAACCAACTATGAGATTACCATGGGCGCACTGACGTATTTAAGAGAAAAAAAGGTGCTGATTGGGGCAGATATTTCTCTTGTGGGATTTGACAATCAAGAGCTTGCCGACATGGTGGCAGGGCACTTTTATGTGGTGGAGCAACCGATTGAAAAAATAGGGAAGTATGCGGCGAAACTGCTCATTGACCTCATGAAAAACAGAGAAATAGACAATGAACATTTGGAATTACAAGCAAAAATTATACAAAAATAAAGGAGAAACAACATGATTGTAAAGGGTACGTATTTTACCAATGACGAAAAGCAATCTCTACACTATGGGGAAGTGGAAGTGAAAAATGTCAAGCGCAGGCGCTTGCGCAATGAGGAAGAAAAAGAAGGTGTGATTGCAAAAACAGTGATTGCAGGCTTTTGTGGCACAGACAATGAACTGATGAAAATGGGGCTTAGAAATGAGCTGGGCAATAAGTTCCCCAAAGGGGAAAATCGCTTGGTCAATGGGCATGAAGGGGTGGTGTATGTGCCTTCTTTAGATGCCTTTAAAATTGTTTTAATCCGTGGAGGCAATGCCTATGACCCCACCAGGTATACGGAAGAAGAAAGCTATTTTGAGTATGGCTGTGATGGGGCAGACGGCTTGTTCTCTGACCAAAATTATTATAATGAGGACATGCTTTTGAACATCCCTTCTGAATATGTGACAAACGGGAAAATGCCTTTGTCTATTTTAAAAAAGCTTGTGTTTCCAGACCCTTATGCGTGCATGATTTTTCAATTAGAGCGCATGGAGGATTTGGGGGTGGCACACCTTTTCCGTGTGGAAATGGCAAAGCACAAGTGCTCTAAAGAAGAAGGCGAAAAGTACGCCTATCAAAATCTCTTTAATAGAACTGTTATTTTTGGCTTGGGCACCACAGGCATGTTTATGGCAGATTTGATTCAGCAAAATCACCCAAATGCAAATATTTTGTTTGTATCCAGAAGTGATGAAAGCTCCCCCAAAGTGCAATTTGCTTTAAACAAAGTGCAAGGCGCACAGTATTTGAAAAGCAATTTTTCCACCAAAGAAGAATTGGCGCAAGCGATGATCAAAGCTTTAGGGGGCACTGCCACCGTGTTTATGGGGGTGTCGGGGAGCACAATTGAAAGTGAAATTGCTTTTGGACAGGGTGTGTTGGGGTGCAATGGCTTGTACAACAGCTTTTCTTTGGGGCCAAAGGTGGCGTTTGACACCATGCCTTTTGGGTTTAAAAATCAGTTGATTTTTGGTTCTATTAACTTTAGACAAGACCATATGCAAAAGGCGATTGATATCCTCTGCAAGAGCAATTATGATGAAATTGTGGAATTGATTGACAAGGATGTGTTTACAGCTGACCCTGTGGATGCGTATCAAAATAAAATTTATAGCAAAAATAGCCCAATGAAAACGGCTGTCATTTGGAATGACCAATATGTGGACTTTACAAAATAAATGGAGAAAACGACAAGGAGTAAACAACAATGAAAGCTTTAAAAATCACCAAACCTTTTGAAATTAAGATAGAAGAAACAGAAATGCCCAAGGTCAAAGAAAACGAAGCATTGCTCAAAATCAAGTACTGTGGTATTTGTGGGGCAGATGTGGCAAGCTTTACAGGCAATCAACCTTTTACCACTTACCCTCGCATTCCAGGGCATGAGTTTTCAGCAGAAGTGGTGGCTGTGCCTCAAAACGATCGGGATATTAAAGTAGGGGATATTGTGACGGCAAACCCTTATTTTAACTGTGGGCATTGTTCTTCTTGCGACAGAGGGTTTGTCAATTGCTGTACGGACAACCAAACAATGGGTGTTCAAAGGGACGGTAGTTTCTGCGAATATGTGAACATGCCCCTTGAAAGAATTATAAAGGGCAAGCACTTGAGTGCAAAAGAGCTTGCGCTCATTGAGCCTTTTTCTATCAGTTATCACGCTGTAAAAACACGTGGTCAAGTGCAAAAAGGGGACCATGTGCTCGTGGTGGGCGCAGGGCCTATTGGCTTGTTTGCACTCATTACGCTCAAAGCGTTGGGCGCACATGTGACCGTGTCGGATGTGCTGGATAAGCGCCTTCAAATGGCGAAAAACTTTGGTGCAGATGCTGTGCTCAACCCTATGAAAGAAGATATTCCAAAGGATACCTATGATGTGTGCGTGGAAGCGTGTGGGCTGTCAAACACTTTTTTAACCTGCATTGATGCTGTGAAATTCGCAGGTAAAATTGTGCTCATTGGCAATGGCAAAAAGGAAACGACCTTTTTGCACTCGATTTTGCTTAAAAAAGAGCTCAATGTGTTTGGCAGTAGAAACAGCTATACCAAGGACTTTGAAGAACTCATTACATTGGTGGATGAAAACAGAGATACGCTGGACATTATGAAGATGGTCACAAACGTGTTCCCCTTTGAGCAGGCACAAGAGGCGTTTGATAAAATGACCAAAAATGATGGCAGTATGGCAAAGGTGTTGATTGCATTTGATGAAGCATGAAAAATTGATGAAGAAAATAGATGCGCATGTGCACTTGTGGAAAGAAGAAACAGGGCTTGCGCAGTCTCGCCCAAATGGCAAATGCCTCTTGATGGGGGAAGAACAACAGATGATGCCCCCTTATTTTCTAACAGGGGAAAATGGGGCAGACATGCTCTTGTCCAACATGGATTATGCAGGCGTGTTGGGCGCAGTGGTGACGCAGGAATATTTGGACGGCAATCAAGATGCTTTTTTGCTTGAGCAAAAAGCAAAGTATAACGACCGACTCAAGATTTGCGCTTTGTATGAAGAAGGGCAATTGCCTGACATCAAAGGGTTTGACGGTGTCAAAATCCCTGCATGTCGCTTAAAAGAGCAGGATTTGACCAAGCATCACAAGGTGTTTGAGTTGCTCGAACAGCATCATCTCTTTTTGTCCATTGACTTGTCAGACGGCGAAGTTCAAGTACCCTCTTTAAGAGAGATGCTCCAAACACACCCGACTTTGCGGGTGGCAATTGGGCACTTTGGCATGGTCACACGCAAAAATTGGCAAGAACAGATCAAATTGGCACGCTTTCAAAATTGCTTTATTGAAAGTGGTGGGCTTACGTGGCTCTTTCATCAAGAGTTTTACCCCTACCCTTCTGCCATTGATGCCATCAAAGAGGCGAGAGATATTTGCTCTATGGAAAAGCTCATGTGGGGGAGCGACTACCCACGCACGATGGTGGCAATTACGTATAAAATGGCTACGGATTTTATAGCGCAATCTTCTCTTTTAGAGCAGGAAAAAGAGCTTTTCTTTTATCAGAATGCAAAAAACTTTTATCAGTTTAAGGACATGGAGGCACTGCCTTATTTACACAATATGTTAGAATAAAAAGGAGGAAACACACATGGCAACGACACAGGAAAAATTGGAACAATACCTAAAAACCATTGATCAGGTGATTGAAAAGGGTAGATTTAAGGACAACTGGGCATCTTTATCTCAATACAAAGTGCCACAGTGGTATAAAGATGCAAAATTCGGCATTTTTATTCATTGGGGCGTGTACAGCGTGCCTGCTTTTGGCAATGAGTGGTACCCCCGTCAAATGTACTTAGAAGGTACAAAAGAGTTTGAACACCATGTGAAAACGTATGGCAAACACAAGGATTTTGGGTACAAGGATTTTATTCCCATGTTCAAGGCAGAGAAGTTTGATGCACATGCGTGGATGCAACTTTTCAAAGAGGCAGGCGCAAAGTATGTGATGCCTGTTGCAGAGCACCATGACGGCTTTCAGATGTACGACAGTGATTTGTCCGAATTTTGTGCTAAAAAGATGGGGCCTAAAAGGGATGTGCTCTTAGAATTAGAGCAAGAAGCAGAAAAGCAAGACATTGTGTTTTGTGCTTCCAGCCACAGAGCTGAAAACTACTTTTTCTTTGGGGGTGCTGGGGCGTTTGACTCGGGACTTCGTGCAGATGTGTATGAAGAACCATACGGCTATAAAGACAGTGGATATCAAAAAATGATGCCACATAGTGGGGATGACATTACGTTTGCCCCTCCACCCAAAGCGCATTTGGAGGACTGGCTTGTGCGCACCTGCGAAATTGTGGACAAGTACAGACCCAAGATTGTGTGGTTCGACTGGACGATTGAAAAAGCAGCCTTTAAGCCTTATTTAAAGAAATTTGCAGCTTATTATTACAACCGTGCAGACGAATGGGGCGAAGAAGTTGCCATCAACTATAAACTTGATGCATATGCGTATGAAACAGCTGTGTTTGACGTGGAGCGTGGTCAATTGTCAGGCATTCGCCCCCAACTGTGGCAAACAGACACAGCAACGGCGAAAAACTCATGGGGGTATACTGAAAACAATGAGTTTAAAGACCCCACAGACATTTTGTGCGATATGATTGACATTGTGAGTAAAAATGGATGCTTGCTCTTAAACGTAGGGCCTAAGGCAGATGGCACGATTACGAAGGAAGATGCAGATATTCTTCGTCACATTGGCGCATGGCTCAAGGTGAATGGCGAAAGCATTTACGGTACAAGCTTCTTTAAAGTGTTTGGAGAAGGCCCTACCAAGATTGAAGAAGGGGGCTTTACAGACACAAAGCGTGCCTCATTCTGTGAAGAAGATATTCGCTTTACCTACAAAGCGCCTTATGTATATGCCCATGCTTTAAAATATCCAGAAAATAACACAATCAAAATTCAATCTTTGGGCAAAGGGCAGTTTAACGCAATCATTGAGCAAGTGGAAGTACTGGGGTACAAGAGCGCTGTGTCATTTGAACACACAAAGGAAGCGCTTATTATACACACAGAGGGTATTGTGTCCAAAGACCCTGTAACCTTTAAAATTAAATTTAATTAAAAAAATATGCAAAAAATCCACTGTTTTTACGCAGTGGATTTTTTAAATGCATGCAATTATTTAGCCAATGAAAGCAAATATTCGGCGACTTTGTAGGTGTATGATAATGTGAGGGGTTGAAGGGCAGAGGGCAGACCGTTGTAAAAATGGAAAATTTCA
This sequence comes from uncultured Oscillospiraceae bacterium, assembly GCA_964439755.1. Taxonomy (GTDB): domain Bacteria; phylum Bacillota; class Clostridia; order Christensenellales; family Aristaeellaceae; genus CAYTPJ01. The sequence continues at coordinate 5,341 of CAYTPJ010000017.1, read as the reverse complement.
TAGGTGAAATCCCCGTCATACCCAATTTCTTTGAGCGTTTTCATAATGGGCGCCCACTGAATGGTGCCAAAGTAAGGGCACACGTGGTCATCATTTTGACCAAAATTATCGTCCACATGCAGTGTTTTTAAGCGCTTGCCGATTTTTTTCAAAGAGGCAGTTTGGCTATTGCCGTTTAAGTTGGCATGGCCAAAGTCCCAACAGATACCGAAAATATCATCGTTTAATGTATCTACAAGCTCTATGAGTTCTTCAGCGTTGGAACAGTATCTGCGCCCTCTTTTTTTGTTGCCAATCATATTTTCAATGGCAATTTTAACGCCCAAGGGTCGGCAAAGTTCTGCATATTCTCTAAAGAGTTTGAGGTTTGTTTGCAAGGATTTTTCATGGCTGTACCATCCATCTTCTTCTACTTGAAAGGGGTGGAACACCATCCATTCAACCTTCATAATGCCTGCACCCTCTATGGAACGCTCTATCAGCATTCTGTCTTTTGGGTCTTCTTCAAAGTGTTCATTGAGGTGGTAAAAGTGTGCGTGCGCCAAGTCAATGGAAAGAGAAAGGTCGTCTGCAATCTTCTTTTGCTCTTTGCACCAGTCTAAATAATTGTCTTGTGTCATAGGGCCATTGTTTCTTGAATAGCTTGCGAAATTCATGTCCACCACATGAAACCCAGCTTTTTTCATTTCTATCATCGCTTCTTCAGCAGTGTAAATGATGTTGTTTGAAAAGAGCGCTTTTTCGTGGCAACAAGTAGAGTTTGCAATACGCATTTATTGATCCTCCTCAAAATCTTATTCGGGTAATTGCATGGTGTAGAGCACGCCCATATCCCAGAGCATACTGCTGGACAAATATTTGTCACGAATATCTCGGGAAGCAATGAACGCATCTTCTGCATCTTGTCTTGAAACGCCAATGTCTTGCACAGTCATGGGCATGTGTAAAGATGCCATGAGCTTTTCAATGTCTTGCGTTTGGGGTAATTCTTCGTCTATAAATCGCAAAATCTCCTGCCAACCGTGCAGGATGTTTTCAAAGCGAACTTTGTGCGCATCCTTGTCATTCTTATGAAATATGGTGTGTTCTTGCTGTATCACAGTGTCTGCGGCTTTGCCAAAAATGCGCTTGATCATTTTTTGCCAATCATCATCGTTAAAGGATTGAATAAAATTTTCTTCCGTTTGCTTGTCAGGCGACATTTTCTTGATTTCATCATATAATTTGAGCGTTAAGAGCGTGCCCACACCCACTTGAATGCCGTGTAATTCATAAGGTGTGTTTCTATCTAAAGCCATCATTTCAAAAAGATGTGAAAAATAGTGTTCCAACCCACTTGCAGGGCGAGAAATTTGTGCATAGCTCATGGCGATGCCTGAAAGTACAAGCCCTTCTACGGTCGCCTCAATCGCTTTTTCATCACGATCGTTTAAGCGAGGCGCATTTTGCACAATTTTTTTGACGCTTGCACGCATTAAAGAAGCAATGTTGTCGCAATAATATTCGCCTGTTACAAGGTGTGAAATGCGCCATTCACAGATGGCAATATACTTTGCGAGCATGTCGCCAAACCCTGCGTGAATCATGTGCAAAGGAGCATTTTTGATGATATCAATGTCCAAAATAATGGCGGCAGGGCATCTTGCGTACAAAGATACTTTGATGCGATCCATAATCATGGAAGAAGAATTGCTGGCATAGCCATCCATAGAAGGGGCAGTGCCTACAATGATCTGCTTTTTGTTCATAGAATAAGAGAGCACACGACAGCAATCGTTGATAACGCCCGAGCCTATGCCCATCACGCAATCACAACTGGGGTCAAAGTGCATGACGAGCGTGCCCAAAGCGTGTTCGTCTGGTTCAATATGATCTTGCTCAAACACGTAGAGCGTGTATGCAATGTTGTTTTCCTTTAAAATATTTAAAACGCAATCACCTGCTGCTTTATATGTGTTTTTATCTGCCACAATAAAAGGCTTTTGTACGCCCAGCGTGCAAAGCGCTTGGGGCAAATATTGGGTAGCGCCTTTCCCAATCTTGATATATTCCATATCTATTTTATGGTGACGGCCACAAGCGCAATCGTATCCATCTTTGTCAATTAACTGTTCCACAGAGGCTGTTGAAAAATCCATGGGCATATCCTCCTGTTTTTGCTTGGTATTACCTGCTTATTGTAATGCAAAAGAAATAAGTTTGTCAAACTTTGAACAAATTATTGCAAAACAAGCAAAAATGGTGTAAAATATGAGCAGAGTCTTTCAACAATGGATTATATAAGGCTTTTAAGTATAGAAAAAGGGGAAAAAAAGAGTATGTTTGGAGAAGAACGGCACGAAAAAATTGTGCATTTGTTAAAAAGTGGGAAAACTGTGTCTGTGCTTGAAATTGCGCAAAAGCTCTTTGTGAGTGAAGCAACTGTGCGAAGGGATTTGAATGCGCTTGAAAGAGAAGGCGTGGTGCGCCGTGTATACGGTGGCGCTGTGCTTGTGGGCGTGAACAGCGATGTGCCTCTTTTAATGCGTGAAACGCAAGAACATGATGCCAAACAGAAAATTGGTCAGATTGCCGCTTCTTTGATCAAGGAAAACGATGTGATTTTTATGGATGCATCTTCCACAGTATACAACATGATTCCCTACATCAAGGATTTTCACAACCTTGTGGTGATTACAAGTGGCATTAAAACAGCGATGGCATTGGGTGCTCGTCATATCAAAACGTACCTAACAGGCGGGCTGATGATTGACAACAGCTATTCTTTGATTGGGGAACATGCCAACCAACTCATTGATAAACTCAATGTGGACATTTTCTTTTTCTCATGCAGAGGCATTACAGAGGAGGGCAAAATGACGGATTCCTCTATGGAAGAATCGCAGCTGCGTCAGCTCATGTTTAAGCACACCAAGCGCCGTGTGGTGCTCGCTACCAACAGTAAAATAGGAAAAAGCTATTATTATGTGCTGGGTGATGTGCGCAAAATGGATGACATCGTGTCAGACAAAGAGGTGCCTGAGCTTTTTTATGAAAAAACATCCAACGGCAAGCAAGTTCGTGTATGGCATACAATAATGCGCAAATAAAAATGTGTAAAAAGGATATGAAGAATGCAAAAACAATTGGTTGACCTTCACCATCACTTGATGTTTGGCATGGATGATGGGGCGAAAAATATAGAGATGAGCCTTCAAATGATGCAAAGGGCTGTGAAAAATCAGGTGGGGAAAATCTGTATGACGGTGCATGTGACCCCTGGGCACAAGCCTTTTGACATATTGCAATATAACCAAAACATGGGGTGGATAGAATATACCATCGCAGAAAATCAACTGCCTTTGACGGTGCATAAAGGGTGCGAAATATTATATACCAAGGACGCTTTGCGTTTGCTTCATGAAGAAGCTTTTCCTACGCTCAATAATACTCAATATGTGCTTGTGGAGTTTTTCCCCGACACATCCTTTGATGAAATTTTAGAGGCTGTGCGCACATTGGGAGGGGGCGGATATCGTACAGTGATTGCACATGTGGAAAGATATCCTGCACTTGCAAAGGTTAAAAACCTTCAAAAAATCAAGGATATGTATAATCCACATATTCAAGTGAATGCATCTACTATAATCAAGCCACATGGGTTTTTTGAAGGTCGGTTTATCAAAAAAAGCCTTCAAAGGGGCTTGATAGACATTGTGGCATCGGATGCACACAACGTGTCCTCTCGTCCGTGCAGGCTACTTCATGCCTATAAAACAATGCGCCACACATATGGCGAAGAAATGGCGCAGGCACTGTTCATAGACAATCCAAATGAAATACTCACTTCTGTATAAGTACATATTGGAGGCAAAATATGTTTGTGTACGTAAATTTCGATGGATTTTCCTATCATATATATGAAAGCGTAAAAAAAAGAGGGATAAAGCTCCCTGCACTTGATTTAATGGTGCAAGAAGGGGCGATGTTGCGCAACCACACATGCTCTGTGCCTGCCATCACAAACCCTATGCAACAAACGCTTGTAACAGGTGCATGGCCCAACAAAACGGGCA
>CAYTPJ010000017.1:0-1186 GCA_964439755.1 uncultured Oscillospiraceae bacterium | reverse complement strand
ACAAACCCTATGCAACAAACGCTTGTAACAGGTGCATGGCCCAACAAAACGGGCAATTGCTACATGTACTACGACAAGGAAAAGCAACGTGTGGTGCACACCAATCGTCAGAACAATTGCGAAAATATTGTAGAAGCGTTGAACAGACAAGGCAAATTCTGCGCCTCTGTGCACGCTTGGTATTTTGAAAATAGGGGTACAACGGTGGGGAATGAAAAAGCGCCTTACATTCAAAATTTATTGCCCAATTTTGAAGAAAGGGTAAACCTTATGATGGATTATTTAGAAGGGAAAAATGTGCCTTCATTAAACCATCCTTTAAAAAAAGGCAATCGACCTGATTTTATAGCCATTTATGCAGATGATTTGGATTGTGTGTGCCACAATGGCTCACGGCTTCCGTATAAGGATTTAGAACGTGCGCAAAATATAGATGCGTGGTATGATAATTATGCAACGACACTCTCTCGCATGGATAAGGCACTACTTCGCATTTTACAATTAGAGGATGTGACGGTGGCGCTCATGGCAGACCATGGCTCTATGCCCTATCATACAGCGTATAATGGCGTTTCAAAAGAGGAAGCGTGCAAGACAAGAGGCAGCGAAGTGGTGGAGAAACTGGAAGAACTTGGTTTACATGTACAGGTCATGGAGAGTGACCAAGAGGAGATCAAAGCACATACAGAGGCTGTGCTCTTGCTCAGCGCAACGCAAGGGCAACTCACGTACATAAAGCAAGTGGAGAATCATGTGCAAAGGCAAGTGAAAAAAGCGCTCCAATCTCTTTTTTACATTCAAAATGTATTGGACAAGCGTGAGTTGAACGCTTTTCAAACGTATGAACACTTTGCAGATGTATATTTTACAACGTTCGCACCCTATCAATTCACCCCGTCAGATAGCACGTATGTGGGGGGCGCACACAGCGCTATGGAAGACAGCATTATGCACGTGTTTGGCGCATTTTATGGCAAACACATCAAACAAAATGCGCAAGTATTTGCGCCTACCACCTTGGTGGATTTTGTACCTACTGCGTGCCATATCATGGGCGTTATGCCCCCTAAAGACAGCGTAGGCCGTATAATTTATGACATTATAGAGTGAATTTCATGCGTGTATGTAAAAAACGTAAATTCTCAAAGTAAATGCAACAGTTGCAAGCGAGTAGCATTTACAATGG
>CAYTPJ010000016.1:8705-24952 GCA_964439755.1 uncultured Oscillospiraceae bacterium | reverse complement strand
TGAAAAATACATATCAGCTACATAAATCAGCCCCAACAACGACACAAGAAGTTGGATAAGAATAACAAAAATTGTAGAGTAACCCCACTTTAAATCAGAAGACTTATACTCGGTTACTTCTTTCAATCTCGTGTGAGGCTCTTGTGCTTTAAGCTTGTTGAGTATCTCTTGTTGAATTGTTTTTTGCGCAAAAAGGTTTACTTCCAATTGAATCGCAACTTGTATATATCGTTTCATTTCCTCGCTACTCACATTTCTCTTCCTTTCCACTTCGTGTCATCATGAAACAAAGTATCTACATCTTATATCATCTACACTTATTTGTCAAGTGCAAATTACACTTATTATTTTAGTGTATATTTATCATATAGAAAAATGTAAAATATAAGTGTTGAAAGGAGTGATGATATGTTTAAAATAGAAAAAGAAGAATTTATAAACAAAACATTTCGACTACCCAAAGCACTTGTATTGGAAATGCAAAGCATAGCTGATGACAAGAATATCTCTTTGAACAAGCTCATCGTTTTATGCTGTGAATACGCTTTACAAGATATGGAAAATGACTGATTTTCCTTCACAAAAATGTATTTTTCATTATTTTGACTATTTTTCATAAAAAACAAGCCGACAAACATGCCTCCTTTTGTTTGTTGGCTTTTTGGTATAAAAAAATCCCCCAAAGCAAGGGGATTTCTTTGCTTTAGGGAATATTGTTTCTTAGTACATGCCGCCCATGCCGGGGTTGCCTTGGGGAGCAGCAGGTTCTGGCGCAGGAATATCTGTTACAAGGCTTTCAGTGGTCAACACCATGGAAGCTACAGAAGCTGCGTTTTGGAGTGCAGAACGGGTGACCTTGGTGGGGTCGATGATACCACGATCAATCATATCCACATATTCGCCCTTTAATGCATCATAGCCATAGCCTGTTTTGCGACTGCGACGAATGCTTTCGATGATCACAGCGCCTTCAATGCCAGCGTTGATAGAGATTTGGCGCATAGGTTCTTCCATAGCACGCAAAATGATTTTGATGCCTGTTTTTGCATCGCCTGCATGCTTGTTCAAAAGCTGTTGCACCTTAGGAAGTGCGTTGATTAAAGCAACACCACCACCAGGTACAATGCCTTCTTCCACAGCTGCACGAGTAGCAGCGAGTGCATCTTCAATGCGAAGTTTCTTTTCTTTCATTTCCACTTCAGTTGCAGCGCCTACACGGATAACAGCAACGCCACCAGACAATTTTGCAAGGCGTTCTTGAAGCTTTTCACGGTCATAATCGCTTGTGGTTTCTTGAATTTGAGCCTTGATTTGTTGCACACGTGCTTTGATGTCAGCTTTTTCGCCAGCACCTTCTACGATGGTGGTGTTTTCTTTGTCCACCTTCACTTGGTGTGCAGTACCCAACATATCCACAGTTGCATCCTTGAGCTCAATGCCCACTTCTGTGCTAATCACTGTGCCGTTGGTCAAAATAGCAATATCTTGGAGCATTTCCTTACGGCGATCGCCAAAGCCAGGGGCTTTAACTGCAACGCAAGTGAAAGTGCCACGGAGTTTGTTGAGCACGAGAGTAGCAAGTGCTTCGCCTTCAATATCTTCGCAGATGATGAGGAGCTTTTTGCCAGCTTGCACCACTTGTTCGAGCACGGGCAAGATTTCTTGAATGTTGGTGATTTTCTTGTCTGTGATCAAAATCATGGGATTGTCCAATTCAGCAATCATTTTGTCTGAATCAGTCACCATGTATGCAGAAGCATAGCCACGGTCAAATTGCATACCTTCAACGGTATCCAATTCAGTTTTCATGGTTTTGCTTTCTTCTACTGTAATAACGCCATCATTGCCCACTTTTTCCATAGCGTCAGAAATGAGCTGACCAATTGTTTCATCCCCGGCAGAGATGGAAGCAACTTGAGCGATGGACTGTTTGTTGGTGATGGGGCTTGAAATGTCCTTTAAGCCTTCCACAGCAGCTTCTACAGCCACTTCAATACCACGGCGAAGTACCATGGGGTTTGCGCCAGCAGCCAAGTTCTTTAAGCCTTCACGGATGATGGCTTGTGCAAGCAAAGTTGCTGTTGTGGTACCGTCACCAGCGATGTCGTTGGTTTTGGTTGCCACTTCTTTAATGAGCTGTGCACCCATGTTTTCAAAGGGGTCATCCAATTCGATTTCCTTTGCAATGGTCACACCGTCATTGGTGATTAAAGGTGCACCGTATTTTTTGTCTAAAACAACGTTGCGACCCTTTGGGCCTAATGTGATTTTAACTGTATCTGCCAATTGGTTGATACCGTTTTGAAGGGCACGACGTGCCTCATCGCCATATTTCAATTGCTTTGCCATAATAATATTTCCTCCGATACCTATTATTTATGTGGTTGAACAGATTATTCTACAACAGCCAAAATGTCGTTTTGACGCACCAAAATCATTTCTTGGCCATCCAACTTCACTTCTGTACCTGCGTACTTGCTGTAAATAACCTTTTGACCCACTTCGACTTGCATGGTGATTTCCTTGCCGTCAACATTGCCACCAGGACCTACTGCAATGATTTCAGCCAACTGGGGCTTTTCCTTTGCAGAGCCGGGGAGCACAATACCAGATTTGGTGGTTTCTTCTGTTTCTACATTCTTGATGACAACACGGTCACCTAATGGTTTTACATTCATGTTCATTCTCCTTTTTGGGTTATTGTTAGCACTCTTAAAGGTTGAGTGCTAAACGTTCCATAAGTAGTATACGACAAAACAGCTTTTGTTACAAGCGCCCAAATCTTTAAAATTCCCTGCATTTTAGCTTATTCTAATTAAAATACAGTTATTCCTCATTTAATCTAATAAATACGCCGTTTTTCTCGTGTTTTCTTCTGTTTTCATAATTTTGACATTATTTTTTGTGTTTTTTGCTTGTGAAACGCCCTTTTTTATGCTATGATAGGGGCAAATATTTGCTTAGGAGGGTGTATGAAACAACCCAGTTTTTCATCTTTGGTGCTTGATTTTTATCAAAAACACAAACGCACTTTACCTTTTAGAGGCACAAAGGATGCGTATAAAATTTGGGTCAGTGAAATCATGCTCCAGCAAACTCGCACAGAAACGGTGTGCGCCTATTACACACGTTTTATTGAAAAATTTCCCGATGTTTTTGCCCTGCACAATGCGAAAGAGCAAGAAGTGCTGAAATTGTGGGAAGGGCTTGGATATTATAGCAGAGCACGCAACCTTTTAGAATGTGCGCACCAAGTTGTTTCCTTATATAATGGCATTTTCCCCAACACGTATGAAAAACTCATAAAGCTCAAAGGCATTGGGGATTACACTGCCTCTGCCATATTGTCCATTGCGTATGACCTCCCCTATCCTTCAATGGACGGCAATTTAACCCGTGTGTTGAGCAGGTGTTTTGGATATAGAGAAAACGTGAGCACCCCTTCTGGTAAGCGTGCTTTACTCCAATTAGGGCAGAAAGTAATGCCCAAAACGCAATGTGGCGCATTTAACCAAGCCTTGATGGACATTGGTGCCACCATCTGCGTGCCTGGTACACCCGACTGTAACAAATGCCCCCTTCTTTCTCTGTGTGATGCCTACAAAGAGGAAGATCAAGAGGATTTGCCCCTTCTCCCTCAAAAAAGCCCTAAAAAGAATGTGGATTTAAGCGTATTGCTCCTTGTAAAGGACAATAAAATCTTTTTGGAACAGCGCACGCAAGCCCTGCTCAAAGGCTTATATGTATTTCTCATTTGTGAAAAAGGAGAAGAAGAAAAAGCACTCAAAAAGCACCACATCAAGGCGCATTTTGATGCACAAGTGGGCACACAAAAGCATGTTTTCACGCACCTCGTGTGGCACATGGACATATTAAAGTACACTGTTTTAGAAGGGGAAGAAAAGGGCTTTTACACCTTAAAAGAAATGCTTTGTTTGCCCCTCCCCACTGCGATGAAAGAAGCAAAAAAACAAGCACAAGAGATTTTAAAATAAAATTCCCTGTGCTTGTTATCATTTTTAGCATGTAGTTTACATGCTATTTTTTATTCAATGGTCAAAATATCAGCAAAGCCTGTTACTTCAAACACTTCGTTGACAGTTTCGTTTGTGTTTTTGATCACCATTTCGCCCTGCTTGTTCATGGTTTTCTGAGCGTACAAGAGTACTCTAAGCCCGGCAGAAGAAATGTATTCGAGATCTTTAAAATCAAGTGCCAAAGAGGTTACGCCCTCCAAAGAATCGTGCAAAAGCTTTTCTAAATCTGGAGCAGTGGTGGTGTCCAAACGGCCTACCAAAGCAATGTTCAAAGAAGCACCGTTTTTAGATGTGTTAATGGTCATGGTATTTTCTCCTCTATTTTATATTTTTTTAGTAACCGTCATTTCAATGCGCCCTGTGCGCACACCAATTTGAACGTCATCCGAAAAGTTTACAATGATGGACTTTTCCATGCCGTCCCAATTTTGATCCACCTGGTCTTGGGGGGTATCTTCCAAATACTGAGAGAGGGACCAGAGGCAATTGTAGTCGCCCCCTGTCATTGTAATGCCTGTGCCGTAGGTGGACACATAAGGCAGAGCATCTCCTTCATACGAGAAAGCTTCTAAAATACTGCCTAAAATGCCTTTGATGCCCTTGTTTGCAGTGTTCTTGCCACTTGAGCTCATAGACATAAATTGTTCACGTGCTTCTTCGTCCACACGTGTGCTTGTTGCCACTTTAAGCTTAAATTGATTTTCATCACGTGCAATTTCATAATCCATTGTATCTGCATTTAAAAGCTCTTTGCACATGGAAAACATTTCTTCTGTGAGCAAGCGCAAGTTGCCCTTTGCTCTTACTGGAACATTTTCTAAAGAATCGATTTGAGAGAGGGCCTCTTCTACTGTGCATTTGGTAATGTTCAGTTTATCCATCTTGTTTTCTCCCTTACTGTTTGTGTAGTATTTAAAACAAAAGCTTGTTTATGCATTGTTTTAAACGAAAAAATCATAAAAGTGTGTCTGTTTCCAAACTCATTATACAATAAATCCATACGTTTTGCAAGCATTAAATGTATTTTATTTGCATTTATAGCGATTTTTTATCGTCATTTAAAAAACATTCCACAATATAGTGAGGACGTTTTTTCGTTTCGCTATATATTTTCCCGATATACTCCCCAATGACGCCCAAACTCAAGAGCTGAATGCCCCCTATGAGCCAAATAGAGCACATCATAGAGGTCCAACCACTGACAGAGTTGCCCATCAAATGTGCCACAAGTGCCCAAAGAAGGGCGAAAATGCTCACCACAAAGATGATCGTACCCAAATGCAAAATCAAGCGCATAGGGCGCACACTAAAAGAGGTGATCCCATCCAGCGCAAACGCAATCATCTTTTTGAGTGGATACTTGCTCTCCCCTGCAAAGCGTTCCTTGCGCTCATAAGGCACGCAAGCGCTTTTAAAACCCACTTGAGGCACAATGCCTCTCAAAAACAAATTGACTTCTTCAAATTGTGACAACGCTTCGAGTGCACGCTTTGACATCAAACGATAGTCTGCATGGTTAAACACAATGTCCACACCCAAAAATTTCATGCACTTATAAAAACCTTCTGCTGTAAAGCGCTTGAAAAAGGTGTCTGTATCTCTTTTAGAACGCACGCCATACACCACGTCACATCCCTTGTTGTATGCCTCTATCATCTTGTCCACAGCGTTGATATCGTCTTGCAAATCTGCATCCATAGACACCACGATGTCTGCATACTCTTTGGCATACATAAGCCCTGCAAGCAATGCATTTTGGTGCCCTTTGTTGCGTGACAAATTCAGCCCTGAAAAGAGCGCATCTTGTTCATGTAAAGCTTGAATGATTTCCCATGTTTTGTCCGTAGAGCCGTCATTTACAAAGAGGATTTTGCTATTTTCATGTACCATATCTTGTTGTATCAAGCTGTCCATTTTTTGCTTTAATTGCTTGGGAGTTTCTAAAAGCACTTCTTCTTCTTTATAGCAAGGCACCACAATCCAAAGAATATTAGGAGTTTGCATTTTCACCCTTCTTTCTAAATACAATAAATTTACTGAGCACATAGTTTAAAATCACAATGACTACGTTAGATAAAATCTTAATCACCAAATCATTCAAATGAAGCACGCTTACAAACAAATACATGTTCAGCACATCCAAAAGCCCTGTGAAAGAGCGAGAAGCGAAAAAGGAAAAACACTCTTTTGCCACTTCTTTTTGCCCTTTTGCCTTGTTTGTAAACACAAAGCGCCTGTTCGTTACATAAGCAAACAGCACAGATATCAACCACGCAAGCGCTGTTGAAAGTGTATCTCCAAGCAAAACATACCTTGTTAAAAGAAAATAGGCAACAAAGTTTACGCACGTTGTGAGTACACCAAACACTAAATAGAGCAACATTTCTTTATATCTGGAATAAAATTTCGCCATAGCTTGTCCTTCTTTGAAATAAAATAGTTTCCTTTTCCATTATACCAATCAAAATAAAATACGTCAAATAAGATTTACATTTTATCCCCTATTTTTACACAATGTGTTTATTTTACTCAATAACACTTCTATTTCGTGCTTTTCATTAAATGCACCTACACTCACCCTGACTGCCCCTTCCGTCATATAAAAAGCGTGTGCCATGGGTGCACAGTGTAAGCCTGCCCGAACACAAATTTTATCTTTATTTAAAATATCTGCAATTTCTCCACTCTCATACCCGGACACATTAAAGCTCAAAAGCCCTGCTCTGTGCACATTGGGTGCCCCTACAATAGACACTTTGGGCATGTTTAAAAATTCCGATTTAAGCATGTCTATCCAATATTTTTCCTTTTCTTCAATCTCCGTTTGGTGTTTTTTTACATACTGCGTTCCCTTAAGCACGCCTGCAATAGAAGGCAAATTGATCGTGCCACTTTCGTACCTTTCAGGGAGCATAAAAGGCTGTAAAAGCATATCCGAGTTTGTGCCCGTACCCCCTTCTCTAAAAGGCCTTGGGCGCATATTGCCCACGTACAGCGCCCCTGTGCCCATGGGGGATAAAAGCCCTTTGTGGCAGGGAAAAGCAATCATGTCTGCGCCTGTATTTTGAATGTTCATATGCCCAATCGTCTGTGCCGCATCGAGCAAAAAAGGAATGCCATATTGATGGCATGCACTCGATAAAAGCGCTGCATCTTGCACAATACCCGACACATTGCTTGCATGGCTCACAATCACAAGCGCTGTTTTGGGGCTTACGCTTTCATCTATGCTCTCTTTGGTAAGCACCCCATTTTCATTTGGTTTGAGCGTTTTGATCGTAATTTGACCATCCCTTTCATACCTGCAAAGAGGGCGCATCACTGCATTGTGTTCAAAGGGAGAAACAAGCACTTCATCCCCCTCTCTGAGCGTTCCTTTGATTGCCATATTGAGCGCATCTGTACCATTTAAAGTAAATATAATTTCGCTTGCACGCTCTACACCCAATATGTTTTTCACGCTTTCTCTTGCACTGAGCAAAATATTGCTCCCCATCACAGACCCAAAATGCCCCCCTCGCCCAGGGTTTCCACACACGTTTTTGAGCACGCCTAAAACAGCTGTAATCACTTCTTGAGGCTTGGGATAGCTTGTTGCCGCATTGTCTAAATAAATCATAGTTTGCTCCTTTTCCTTCACTTTTTGCGCTCTGTTACATAGTATATGAACAAAAAGGAGGTTTTCATGAATGACTCAAAACGAAGTGTTTTTAATCGTCTCTTTCCGTTCTCGTCAACAAGTGATGTACCTGGATAAAATGCTCAAAAAGCAAAATATTAAAACAGAGATTATGACCACCCCCAAAAGCATCTCCATGGGGTGTGGATTGAGCGTTAAACTGCCCCTTTCCTACCTTTCTCAAGCAAAAAACATTGTGCACACTGCATCTTTAACCAACCTCATCGGCTTTTATAAAGGAGAAAGGCAAAATGGGCGCTTATCCGTCTTTCCTCTTTGACAGATGGTAAAAAAAAGTGTATACTAAAGGCAAGCAAAAGGAGGGATTTTATGCGTTGTGGTTGCCCCGAATGTGGTCAGTTTATGGTGCACAGAGAAAGTGCACTCCATTTAGGCTGTGTGTGCCCCAGTTGTGGCTTTACTTGTGTCGATTGTTTGGGCACAAACTTTATATTGTCCAAAGAGGATGTAATGCGCTTAAAACAGGGTGAACAAAATGTGCACGTGCAAGACATTCAAGAGGATTTTTCCAAACAAAAAGATTGATTTTTGCGTATTTTTTCAGTTTTTAAACACAAAACACCTTTTTAAGGAGAGAATATACGATGGAATACCTTCAACTCACGCAGGAAAATTTGGAGCAAGAAAACATCTGCTGTGCCAATTCCAATGCAAAAGATGTGCAAGCGCTTTCCAAAAAAGAATGGCTCAAGGAACGTTTAGAAGAAGGGCTTGTGTTTTTAAAAAGCGAACAAAGAGGCAAATGCTTTATTGAATACATGCCTGCTGAAAATGCTTGGGTGCCTCTTGATGCATCTGAATATATGTATATCCACTGCTTTTGGGTGAGTGGTGCATTTAAAGGGCACGGTTATTCTAATGATTTGCTGAGTGCTTGCATAAAAGACAGCAAAGAAAAGGGCAAAAAAGGGCTTTGCATATTGTCGTCTGACAAAAAGCGCCCCTTCCTTTCTGACCCCAAACACTTGGCATATAAAGGGTTTCAAATTGCAGACACTTCGGATATCGGCATGCACCTCTTGTATTTGCCTTTTGATGTTTCTGCGCCTGTGCCACAGTTTAAAGAACATGCCAAGCACCCTCAAATTAAGGAAAAAGGCTTTGTGCTTTACTACACGCACCAATGCCCCTACAATGCAAAGTATGCCCCTTTGATTGCACAAATTGCCCTTCAAAACAGCATTCCTTTTAAGCTCGTGCACATACAAACCAAGGAACAAGCGCAAGCTCTGCCTTGCCCTTGCACCAGCTATGCACTTTTTTATGATGGCAAATTCATCACAAATGAAGTGCTCTCTGAAAAAAAGTTCCTTCAATTGGCTCAAACAATATAATTTCATTGTATTTATAACAAAAAAAGTTCAACAGGGTATGCGTTTACAACTTGTTTACATGTATACCCTTTTTTGTTTGGCAAAAAAATGTTATAATGTCAATTGGAGGTGGCAACATGAAACTTTGGCTAAAACAAACGCTGCTTGCATTGACCATTGTGCTTATAACGGTGAGTGCTTGTTTATATTTTTTTACAGCCGTGCAAACAAAACAATTGCTTCATCAAGCAGAAGAAAACGGCTTGAGAAGTTTAAACACTTTTTGCGAATACCTATCTACCCTTGACTCAACTGGGCACACAGAAAAAGCAATCAACCATACAACGAAAAATGCTTTAATTCAGTACACCTTTTCTACATATGCGCATTTACTGCAAGGCGCTGAAAATGCCTATTCTTTAGTGGGTGCAGAGGGCTATCTGTACAACGTTACACACGCTGACCCTGTGTTGCACTTGCCCATGACACAGCGTGACCTCCTTGCCTCTCGTATGATCATGGTTAATGATATGCCTTATCTTGTACAGGGCAAAAACATGTTCGTGTTGGAAACACCTATCACGATTTATTTAACGCAAAGTTTAACGGCAACCTATTCAAACATTTTAAAATTAACGCACTCTGCGCAAATTGCTCTGGGTGCATGCCTTTTGCTGTGCAGTATACTTTTACCCTTTTTCTTTCACAAAAGCCTAAAACCCTTAAAAAAATTAACGACTGTTACAAAGCATATTGCAGACGGAAATTATGCACTGCGTGCTGAAATACTGTCACAAGACGAAGTGGGCGAGTTGTCCTTTTCCTTTGACCAAATGGCAGAAACAGTGGAGCAGAAAATCCTAACATTGGAGGACACTGCAAAGCGTCAAGAACTCTTGCTGGGCGCACTCACGCATGAAATGAAAACGCCCATGACGGCAATCATTGGCTACGCTCAAAGCCTATTGACCATGCCCCTTTCTGAAGAAGGCAAAATGGAAGCGACCAACGAAATATACCAAGCCGCCCTTCGCACTGAGCGCCTTTCTCAAAAAATGATGCAACTGATTGCCTTAACAGATTGCCCTGTTTTGGTAAAGCAAAATTGTAATACACACACTCTTTTTGCACAAGTAGAGCAAGCTGTTATGCCCTTTCTTTTGGAAAAAAACATCACACTCACAATCAAAACAAGTGCTGATACACTGTATGGTGACAGCGATTTGCTGTTCACATTGCTCACCAACCTCATTCATAACGCTGTTCATGCAAGCCCCTCTCAAACAACCATCACGTGCAGTGCAACACCCCTTACTCACAGTATTCGTTTACAAGTTGGCGACCAAGGCTGTGGCATTTCTCCAGACAAAATCCCCCTGATCACAGAGCCTTTTTATCGAGTAGACAAAGCCCGTAGCCGTAAATTTGGCGGCGCAGGCTTGGGTTTGTCCATCTGTCAAATGATTGCACAAGCGCACAATAGCCAGTTAAACATACAAAGCGAACCTAAAAAAGGAACGATTATTTTTATCGATTTACCTATTCAGAAGGAGGACACAGCACATGCATAAAAAAGCAATTGCCCTTGTACTTGCCTTGGTGTTTTTTATCATCATAGCGCTTGTTGGGTTGCCTTTTATGACAGAAAAAATCAAACACCAAAGCCAAGATAAAGCCATTTATGTAACAGCCTCCCCTGACCCAAGCCCTGATGAATACAGTGATTATTAAAAGCAGTGTTTACAAATTCATTACAACTTGCTAACAACTTGATGAAGACTTTTTAAAAAAGAGAGCGTACAATAAGGGCATGGAGGTGGAACACATGAAACGACTTTTTACTGTATTTTCGGTCATCACACTACTTTTTAGCACTACTTTTGCCCATGCTGAAAATGTTTTAGAGCAAATAAATGCCCCTAAAACCTATCAGGCAGATTACTACACCAACACGAAAAAAACGCACGTTGAAGTAGATGCACAACTTTTTGTGCCTGATGTAGACACCATAGCGATGTATAGTGTGTCAGCAAAAGAGTTTACTGCGCAAGAAGCTTGGGACTTGGCATCTGCTGTGCTTCCAGACCAAACATGGCATCTAGAGGAAGAATATTCAAAGCTCTCTGAGGGTGCACTATATCACTACGAAAACCCTGAATTTAACTACATGAGCGACAGTCTGAATTTGTATTCAGACGATGTATTGCTTGCAGACGGAAATAAGAGTGTTGGCTCAATCCTGTTGATAAACTCCTTCTTTCAAACGGTTTTCGGCTTGCAAGCAGATGATAGAACACTTCGTTTCCAAGCGAAGGATGGATATAACCATCCCTATTATTATTTCACAATGCCTTTCATGGTTGAAAATTCTATTGGGAAAGATATAAAAGGTCAATCCACTCATTTTGAAGAAGCAAAAGCGCAAGCAGAAGCGCTTGTAGCACAATTAAACCCACATTTTGCCTTTCAAATAGGGGGCGCAGTGTCGGGTGAAATCTGTTATCACAAAGAAGGCTCTAAGCAATATCGAAATGTAGAGTATAAAACACCCGCATATCTGTTCGCCTTTTCTCGTGTGATAGATGGTATCACAATCACATTTGAACAAACACACTTGCTTGTGTCAGAGTTACAGAGTATGCCCGTTTCTTCTGCCCCCGACACAGAACGCATTACCGTGGTCGTGCACGATGGGCGCATTGTGACTTACAACTATGAAAGCCCCTACACAGTTGGAGAAATACTGGAAGAAAGCTGTACGCTCTTACCTTTTGAACAAATCATGCATACATTTGAGCAAATTGCACCTCTCTCCATCCAAAATATGGAAAATGAAAATCTCCTTTCAGGTGGCAAAAGCAATTATCTAAAAGTAACAGAAATTCGCCTTGGCTATATGCCTGTTTTAAAAAAAGACAGTTCCAATCAATGGGTACTTCGCCCTGTGTGGGATTTTATAGGCATCAGACGTTTTGCTAAAGAAAACATCCATACACCTTGCCAATCATGGCTAACCATTGATGCCATAGACGGCACAGTGATTGACAGAAACTACGGCTATTGAGGAGGGAAAAAAGCATGAAACGAAATTTTACTTTGTTTTTAGTTGTTCCACTGATTTTTAGCCTTACCTTTTCTCATGCTGAAACTGTGTGCACTACACCTCTTGCGCCTAAAACCCTGCATGAGGAATTTCTGTCACCACAAAATGTTTGCATCCATATAAACGCTTCCATTGCTTTACCTGACACAACACGTTTTCCAACGCAAGAAGTAGGGCGCAGAATTGTGTCTCAAAATGAAATTTTGGCAATGGCAGATGCAGCTTTTGGCACAGGCACTTACTGGGCGATGGACGAAAGTGACCACCCTCTTTCTCCACAACCTCACCCTGTAACAGCATATCAGAAAAATGCATTTGATTTGATGCTTGCAAGAGTTGGCAATCAATCAGGCAACATCACAGCTTTTTATGAAGAAAAAAAAGATATACTGCACACCGTTCAAGCACGATATACCCCAAATCAACATCAAAACCAACTCTATGTACCCAACAAATTACCACCTCTTTCAAACCTTCCAAACAGTATTGGCACGCTTTCTCTTGATACAGCAAGGAAAAAAGCCCTTGACATTGCGCACAATGTGAACGAAAATCTCCTCCTTTCGGCAACAAACGCCTACCCCACGATACAGTATACAGACATGGATTTGGTGGAATATCAACATGAAATTGTTGGCACCGTTTACGTGTTTCACTTTACGCACCGTGTTGATGATGCTCATGTGACATACGAAGACAGCACAACAGGTGGTGCCCTTGACAACCAAAATGACACCTATACCATTCCCTTCTATTATGAACAATTTTGGATTGCACTCAATGAAAGTGGCATAATGGGCATGGAATATGTATCGCCCTACGAAATTTTGGGCACTTTAACAGAAAATTCTACGTTATTGCCCTTTGATAGCATTTTGTCCGTTGCCAAGTCAACACTACCATTAAAATATGCACTTTCAGCGAAAAACGGTAAAATAACATTAAATATTGATCGCATTGTACTTGGCTACACTCGCATCACCATAAAAAATGCGCCACATCGCTACCAACTCATTCCTGCATGGGATTTCATGGGATATGTCACGTTTTCTGATGGTTATGCGTATGGAGAGGGCGCTACCAGTTTGTTATGTATCAATGCTTTGGACGGCACAGTGATTGACAGGGACTACGGCTATTGAGGAGGGAAAAAAGCATGAAACGAATTTTTACTGTATTTTGGGTTATTGTACTACTTTTTAGCACCACTTTTGCCCATGCTGAAAATGTTTTGGAGCAAGTGAATGCCCCTAAAACATTGGTAGAACAATTTGTTTCAAAAACAAAGAAAACAGTGATTGACATTGATGCTAAAATCTCTGTACCCTTGTCGAACAGTGTATACCTCATTCCCCTTTCCTGTACCTCTTTTTCTCAAGAGGAGGTGAACAAGCTCACAAAACACATTCAACCAAATGGGGCATGGGAAATGTCACAATCGAGCGATTACGTAGGGCACGTCTACCATCAATTTAAATTAGAAGACCCTCAAAACAATCTTTATCATATGGTAAGTGAAGGGCATTTTCTTTCCCCGCAGGGAGAAACGTATGGTGCTTTCTTATCCTATCAGTTGGAACATGATATGCACCGTACCTGTACGGGTGACGTTAATTACATTGCGCAAGAAAGCCAAGCAATTGAAGGAGAAAAAATCAAAGAGCATATTTTGACAACACAACAAGCAGTCGAAACAGCGAATGCCTTTTTAACGCAGATCACTGATTTACCATTTGAAGTTTCTTCCATTGGCGCAATCCCCGGTTTCGTATACTTGGATGTTTTAGAAAGTATTCAAAAGGGCATTTCTTATCAAATCACGTACACGCAAAACATTGACGGCGTGCCCCTAACAAATACACACGAAGCCATGCTTGCCGAGGAAAATATTTTCACTGTGCCCGTGGGATATGAAAAAATCCGTATAATCATCGATAACAAAGGTCAAGTATGCTATTTTGACTGGCAAAATCCATACCAAATAAAAGAGAAAGGGCAACGAGTGGAAAAGCTTCTGCCTTTTCATCAGATTATCCAATCTGCAAAAGAAATCATGCCCCTTACATTAGCCTATGCCGAAAAGGATGGAACTTCAAAAATCTGCATTGACCGTATTGCATTTGAATATATGCCTGTATTACAACGCAATCAAACAAATCAATTTACACTAATGCCTGTATGGAATTTTTATGGCATGGGCGATATACCCTATTTTCACTGTACAATACAAGATTATTGCTGGCTCACAGTCAGCGCCATAGACGGCACAGTGATTGACAGAAACTACGGCTATTAAGGAGAAGAAAAAATGAAGTGCATATTTGCTGATTTGCGCCGTGCAATCACGGGGCGTTGGTTTCTCATTGCTGTTTTTGTTTCTGCACTCCTCTTGTGGCTCTCTATTGGGCCTGAAACATGGGGTTTTTTGGATATGCTTCAAGAGGAAAATATGTTCGACCTGAACTATTTCCTACAAAACGCTCTGTCGGGGCAATTGGGTTTACTGCTTTTGCCTGCCTTGTCTGCATTGCCTTACGGTGCAGAACCACTCAATGAACTGCATTCGGGCGCATTTCGTTCTGTGCTTTTCCGTACAGGCAGAAAAACGTATATCACAGGCAAAGTGCTCGCCTGTTTTACAAGTGGTTTATGCGTTCAAGCTTGCGCATTTTTTCTGCTGACAACCCTTCTATTCGTTGTTGTGCTTGCCTTTGGAGGAGAAACGCTCTCTTTTTTAGCGCTCCCCCAACTTTTTCCCACACTTTTTGGACGTATGCTTTGTGGCGGAAATTTTGCAATGATGGGCTGTACAATTGCGCTCATTACAGAAACTTCCAGCGCTGCCATGATTGCACCTCTGTGTATTTTCTATGCACTCACAATGATTGCTACACGTTTTTTCCCAGAGAATATACTTTTCAGCCCCCTTGCATGGCAAAGCCTGCCTCTCCTTACATTGCTCATTGGAACGGCAGTTTTCATAATTTTAACCTACATAACACTATATTGGGAGGTACAAAAGCATGTTTAAAGATGCCCTGACTTGTGCAGGCTGGAATTTGTATTCCCTGCGCAAAAATCCTCGCTTTTACATGAGTTTACTGTTGGGCTTTCTTTTGTGTTGGTTGCTCACAGATAAAACGATGGCAATCAGCCGTACCTATCTCACCAACGTAGAAATTTTCGAGCCTTTTATTTGGTGCTACGCAGATGCTGACAGCATTTTATATGCCTCTTTGGTGATGATGTTTCTCTTTTCTACCTTCCCACGCATGGACACGCCTGCCTCTTACCTAATTTTTCGCACAGGTCGTGTCCGTTGGCTACTCGGGCAGATGCTCACAACCTTTGTGCTCACTTTGGGCTATTCGCTCATGATTTTGTTTGCCTCTATGGCGATGTGCATTGGTTGCAACGTTTTTACTGCCAATACGTGGAGCGAAACTGCCACCATGCTCTCTTTTTCCCCCACTTCCTTTGAAGTTGCCCTCACTGTTATGCGAAAAACAGTCAAATTAACCACACCTTATGGTTGCGTGATACAAATTTTCTTCCTTTTAAATGCGTACATCTTGTTTGTATCCATGCTTCAACTCACCTTCTCTGTATTAAAAAGTCGTAAAACAGGGGTTTGTGTGGCGCTCGCAATCCATTTTATAGGCTTCGTGCTGACACCTGATCGATTTATGACATGGCTGAATTTACCCTCTCAGTTTAGATATTATGCCAACTTGCTTTCTGCATGGCTCTCCCCCCTTCAACACGCTACCTATACCATGCACAATTTTGGCTATGATTTGTTGCCCAGACTCTGGATGTCCTACGCCCTCTTTTTTGGAGGAACGCTCGCCCTCATTGGGCTGTCTTTCCACGCTATGTGGCGATTTTCATTCAACTTTACAGGAGGATATGCAAATGAATAATCAACCCTTGGCAATCTGTGTAAAAAACCTGTGCAAGCAGTTTGGGCAGGATCTCGTATTAGATACCGTTCATTTATCCTTAGAACAAGGGAAAATTCACGGCATTATTGGGCGCAACGGCAGTGGAAAAACAGTGCTCATGAAATGCATCTGTGGTTTTCTGCGCCCCAC
>CAYTPJ010000016.1:0-8605 GCA_964439755.1 uncultured Oscillospiraceae bacterium | reverse complement strand
AACCCTTCCTTGCTCATTTTGGATGAACCTATGAACGGCTTGGATAAACAAGGGGTACAAGATATGCGCACGCTGCTTTTATCCCTCAAAGCGCAAGGCAAAACCATCCTGTTGGCAAGCCATTTTAAGCAAGATATTGACGAACTTTGCGACACCGTGTGTGAAATGGATCAAGGGAAATTGACCAACGTAAAAAGCTTGTGTGATGCGCACGAAACACGCTCTGAAAAAAATTCCTTTGATTGACTTAAAACCACAAAAATCATTGTATTTTACAACTTGGGCACACTGT
Source organism: uncultured Oscillospiraceae bacterium (assembly GCA_964439755.1). GTDB lineage: Bacteria > Bacillota > Clostridia > Christensenellales > Aristaeellaceae > CAYTPJ01. The sequence goes on along the minus strand of CAYTPJ010000016.1, from coordinate 8,313 downwards.
ATATACACGTTCTTTTGCACATCGTGCACGTTAGAACGCAGTAAAAACAGTTGCCTTTTTTATATTTATCCATTATAATAAGAAGTGCATTACACTTTAGGAGGGCAAATCTTGGGCATTTTATACTTACTTTTGTATCTTTTCGCAGGAAATTTTATTGTACATCAGTTGCTCCCTCAAAAGAGTGCTGTGGTCAGAGTATGGTTGGGCACATGCTTGGGTGTCGTGCTCATGATGTGGTTGCCAGCGCTCTTTGCATTTTTTGTAAATTTCTCCATATTGGGGCATGTGCTCGCTCTGCTCCCCTTGCTGTTATTTTGTTTTCTTTCTTTTAAATTTAGGGACAAAACACCTGCAAAAGCACTGGATGAAAAAGACAGAGTACTGCTTAAAAACATACTGTTTTTTGTTATCCCTCTCACAATATTGTCGTGGTATTTATCGTACACACACATATTGCGCCCAGTGAACGGGGCATACCATGTGGGGCAAAGCACATATGGCGATTTAAACTTGCACTTGTCCATTGCCACTTCCTTAAAGAACGCAAAATTCCCTGCCAACTATGCCATTTTCCCTTCCGAAAGGCTCTCTTACCCCTTTTTAACAGACAGCTTTTCCACAAGCTTTTTGGTGTTGGGGCATTCCCTTCGTGCTTCTCTTTTAATCCCCACTTTTTTGCTTCTGTTTTTAACCTTCTGTGGATATCTAATTTTCACCATGCGTGTAGCGCACACCAAAAAAGGAGCAGTGCTCGCCTTTTTGCTTTTCTTTTTTAATGGTGGCTTGGGCTTTGTGTACATGTTTGACATGATGCACGTATCTCTTGGTACGCCCGATTACAACCAGTTGCAGGCAGGCGCTTCCCTGTTTGAACGGCTTCAAGATGTGATGAACGGCTACTACAAAACACCTGTCAACCACAGCGAATTTACCACCTACAATTTAAGATGGAGCAACGTCATTGCAGACATGCTCATTCCTCAGCGCACTACTTTAGGGGGGTGGAGTATGCTTTTACCTGCCTTATATTTGCTGTATGATTTTTCTTATCCACAAGTAGAACAGCGCAATGATGTATCTGCTCCCTACACCTATTCAAAGCGTGCTGTGCTCTTATTGGGCATTTTTGCAGGCGCTCTGCCCATGATACACACACACTCCTACCTTGCGCTTGCGCTTTTATCCCTCGGCATGATGGTGTATGCTTTGCTTCATAATAAAAACAAGAAAACGATTTTTGCGCCTTGGTTTTTGTATGGCGCCCTCGCCGCCCTTTTGTCCCTCCCCCAGCTTCTTTTGTGGACGTTTAACCAAACCTCAAACGGCACAGGCTTTTTAACGCTTCGTTTCAACTGGGTCAACAACCTAACAGGGCAAGGTTTGCAGGATGGATATTTTTGGTTTTACCTTAAAAACATTGGGTTGCCCTTTGTGCTTTTGCTCTTATCCTTGTTTGAAAAAAACACCAAGCGCCGTTTTTTAGCATCAGGTGCTTTCCTCATTTTCCTATTTGCAGAGTGCATACAGTTTCAGCCCAACCCCTATGATAACAACAAACTGTTCTATGTGTTTTACATGATAGGTGCACTTTTAGCCGCCGACTATGGGGTGGATATTTGGGAAAGGCTCAAGGGCTTGCGTTCAAAGTACGTCATTGTTGCGCTCTCTTGCTTTATCTTTTTCTTTTCGGGTACACTGTCCATTGCACGAGAGTGCGTGAGCGATTATCAACTGTTTTCAAAAGAAGAAGTGGAAACAGCAGACTTTGTAACGCATAACACAGACAAAGAGGACGTGTTTATGACGTACACACAGCACATCAACCCTGTAAGCTCCCTCGCAGGGCGCACCATTGTGTGTGGGCCTGCCCTGTGGCTTTCCCCCCATGGTTTTTCAATTTCAGAAAGGGAAAATGACATTGAAGATTTCTACGCCGCCCCTTCTGCGCATCTTGACATTTTGGAAAAATACAATGTAGAGTACATCCTCTTATCTTCCTATGAGCGCACAGGCTTAACGATCAACTACAACGATTTACAAGCACACTTTGACCTCGTGTTCAACAGCGCACACGATAGTGTACAAATCTATAAGGTGCGTGAATAATATGTTCCAAGATTTTTTAAACTACTCCATCAGGCACAATCGGAAAATCAAAGTGCTTATGCTCATAGACAGTAAACTATCGACCAAAAATATTTTTGTAATCCGTGCAGATGATCAAAGCTTTTCCTACCTTGAAGGCAAAAAAGAGGTGCAGACATGCCCCCTTTCTGCCCTCCTCTCTTGCCAATATGCAAGAGGAGATGACGGCGATTCGCTCAAAAATCAAACCCGAGATGACATGCTCGCACAAGAAGATTTACATAAATAAGCGCTCTTAAAGCATTTTTACTTTCACCACATGTAACCTCATTTTCTTGCGCTTTCGTGCGTTGCTTTCAAAAGATTTTTGACAAAAATTTTATTTCCTGTTATAATGGAATGCAACTTAATATTTTATGACACAAAAAGCAGGGCTTTTTTTAAGAAGGAGAACAATTTGAAGAACGAAGTAACGAATGTGGAGAACGAAAGCGACATTACAAGCTTTGAAGACATGGATTTATCAGACGAAGTACTCAAAGCGCTTGACAAAATGGGCATTTCTGCCCCCTCTCCCATTCAAAGCAAGGCCATTCCAATCATTATGCAAGGCATTGATGTCATTGCAATTGCCCCCACTGGTACAGGCAAAACATGTGCATTTGGCATTCCTATGCTCGAATACATGAGTTTAAAGGACACTCGTATTCAAGAAATCGTGCTTGCACCCACGAGAGAGCTTGCCATACAAATTGGGGAAGAATTAAAAAAATTAAGCTATTTCATCAAACAAGCACGCATTGCCGTGCTCTATGGTGGGCAAAATATTTCAAGACAGTTGGACCAGTTGAAGCGTCGCCCTCAAATTGTCGTTGCAACGCCTGGGCGCTTGCTTGACCATATTGAAAGAAAAACTGTGTCACTCGACAATGTGCACACCTTTGTGCTTGATGAAGCAGATGAAATGCTCAAAATGGGCTTTGTAAAAGACGTATGCAAAATCATTGAAAAAACGCCTGTGAGCCGTCAGCTCATCATGTTTTCAGCCACCACCAACCAAGATGTGATGACCATTTCATGGAAATATCAGCAAGACCCTGTTGAAATGACGATTGAAGCCACCAAGGAAAATAGACCCAAGATCAAGCAATATGTCATTTCTGTAAATCGTGAAGATAAGATGGACAGGCTCTTATATTTGCTTGATTCTGATGAATATAACAGAGTCATGATATTTACCAACACCAAAGCCATGGCAAGGCGCTTGAGCGAGCGTCTCACTAAACAAGGGTATGCATCAGATGCGCTGCACGGTGATATTCCTCAAAATCAGAGAAACAAAATCATGCAGAACTTTAAAAAAGGCAAATTCCCTATTTTAGTATGTACGGACGTTGCCGCACGGGGCATTGACGTAGACGATGTTGAAGCTGTGATCAACTACGATTTGCCTCTTGAAAATGAATATTATTTACACAGAATCGGGCGTACAGGGCGTGCACACAAACACGGTGTTGCCTTTACTCTGCTCACCTTTACAGAGAGCGTGCGCATGGATGAAATCTTAAAATACATGCACTCTGCCCCTGTTTATTTGACTTTTGATAAAGAAGATGACGTGTTAAAGGACGAAAATAAACAGCCCTTCTTTCAGAGCATTTAAAAGTTTTACATTTGAAACGCTCAAAATCATGTGAAAGCATTTGATTTTTTCTTCTGTAATTGGTATACTAAGAAGGGTACACCATCACCCACTTTGTAAAAGGAGATTAATTTTATGCAAAACACACCTGCTGCGCACCAAGCGCACCCCCTTATATATAGTTTAAAGCAAAATATCCGTAAAGCGCTCGTTGGCAAAGATGAAGCCATCGAGCTGATGCTCATTGCACTTTTGTGCAAGGGGCATGTTTTGATTGAAGACGTACCGGGTGTAGGCAAAACCACGCTCGCTTCTGCCCTTTCAAAATCATTGCAATGTTCTTTTAAACGCATTCAGTTTACCCCTGATATTACCCCATCTGACGTCACAGGTTACACCATGATGAACATCAAAACAGGTGAAATGGACTTTGTGGAAGGGGCAGTCATGAGCCAAATCGTGCTCGCTGATGAAATCAACAGAACTTCTCCTAAAACACAATCTTCTTTGCTCGAAGTGATGGAAGAAGGGCAAGTGACAGTAGATGGCATAACGCACAAACTGCCCAAACCCTTTATGGTGCTCGCCACGCAAAACCCTGTGGACTTTGTGGGCACTTACCCCCTCCCTGAAGCGCAGATGGACAGATTTTTCCTCAGAATTAACATTGGCTATCCTTCTATTGAAGAAGAAATGGACGTTCTGGAACGGTATTCTTCCTCTGTAACCCCCATGCAAACGCTCTCCCCTGTGTGCTCTGCTGAAGATATTTTAAAGATGCAAGAAGAAGTGAGCGCCATTTATTGTAGCCCCGAAGTACGCTCTTACGTAGCGCAGATTGCAGCCGTTACACGTGCTTACCCTGCTTTAACGTTGGGTGTGTCGCCTCGTGGTGCCATTGCACTCGTTCGAGCTGCACAAGCATGCGCCCTCTTGTCTGGCAGAGATTATATTGTACCCAATGACGTTAAAAACATGGCTGTGCCTGTGCTCTCGCACCGTTTGATTTTAAACCCTGAGGCACGCATGAAGGGCAACACACAACACCAAATACTGCTGAATATTTTAAATCAGGTGCAAGTGCCTGTGTCGAGGCGCACATGACAGGGCGTGCAATCATCACTTTTATGTTGGGCTGTTTGAGCCTGCTTTTGGGGTACGCACTGTCTAATGCACTGTACGTGTTTATTGGGTTGCTCCTCATGGCACTTTTGCTCTATGCACTTTTGAGTGCTTTTTTTGCATACAAAAAAGCAGACTTTTTTTCTGCCCCTGTAAAAGAAAATGTGCAAAGAGGCGAAGATGGCGAAATATACATAAAAGCCTTTCAAAAATCATTATTGCCTGTTGCCTCCCTACAAGTAACCTATCATATAAAAGACGAAAAAGGCGTTCTCTTTTTTACAAGCAACCCCTTTAAAGAAGAAGAAAAAACTTTGCTCTTTCAAACAGCGCATGTGGGCGAAAAGCATGCATACGCTTCTTTGCTCACTGTGCAAGACGTGTTTCACTTCTTTGCGTTTTCCAAAAAAAATGCACAAAAACGCACGCTCTTGGTGCTCCCCAAACCTTTTTCCATTGACCGACCCAAATTCTATCAAGGCGAAGAAGGGCATACTGCATTAAAAAGAGCACAAGAGGATTTATCCTCCCCAGACGGTACAAGAAAATATCAAATTGGTGACCCCTTAAAACGTGTGCACTTTAAAATATCTGCTCGAAAAAGGGAGCTTTATGTGCGCACCTATGAAACGCCTGCCCCCAAAGACACCCTGATTTTGCTCGATTGCGTGTCTTTTTCTCAAGACAATTTAACAGACGAACAATATAGCCTCATGAAGGATGCACTGTGTGAAACTGCCCTTTCCATAGCCAAAATTCAAATGGAAAGTGCAAGCCCTGTGCGCATGCCTTTTTATACGCAAAAAGCAAATGAATTTTGCTCGGATAACTTGGCAGAATTACCTCTTTTGCAAAAGATGATTGCCCGTCAGCCCTTTAAAAAAGGGGAAGACTTTGAAAAAGTGCTCCTCATGGAAACAAAAAATGTACGCAGTGCAGGCGCTGTGATTGTGGTCACCACAAGGCTGGATTATGGCATTGTAGAAGGTGTTGTTTCCATTAAAAAAAGTGGCCCCAATGTACGCCTTTATTTAATCAGCTACACCCCCGAATCAGAAATATTTGAGCCATTTGTCATCGCTCTGCAACGTCATTTGGTGGAGGTATGTTATGTCACTCCTCAATAAAAAAAAGATTGCACACATGGTATTTTCCTTTGTTTTAGCGTTAACGCTCGCTACTTTTCTCTCTTTGAGCGTAACCACTACCCTCTCTCTTACTCAAAATCTACCACTCATTTTAGGAACAGGCGCTTTCATGTGCCTTTTTGTGACACTCTGTACTGCTTTTACCAAGAAAAGCCATTTTATTTTCTTGTTCTTATTTTTAACAAGCATCTTACTTGCGTTTTTAAAAGTATCCCCTTTCTACACGTTTACACAAGGGGTCAAAGCGCTTGTGCTCAGCCAAATGGGCGAAAGTATTTCTGTGCTCCCTTATCAAGAAATACTTGTGCTCTTTTTAAGCTTGCTCATCGCCTTTTTTTCTGCTTTATTTTGCAATCAGGAAGATTTTTTAAGTGCGCTCATCTTTTCTCTTTTGCTCTTTGTGCCCTGTTATGTGTTTGCCCTCCAGCCCCTTCCCCTGCTATTTGCCCTGCCCATCGCCTTTGTGCTCTTGCTCCTCGTTATAAAGGTGCACGCAGGCTATTCTTTCCCTGCTTTTATCCTCGTTGCTCTGCTTTTGCTGGGTATATTCTTTGTGACTCCCAACCACATCACCCCCAACCCCTTTTTAAAAGAACAAGCAGATAAAATCAGAAATTTCATCACAGATCACCTGTTTTTCAGTGCTGAAAGAGATGCCTTTTCATTGCATTCAGAAGGATATCTCCCTTTGAAAGAGCGTTTAGGTGGGGCAGTTACCCAAAACGAAACACCTGTTATGCACGTAGAAACAGAACAAGATATCTATCTAAAAGGCGTGTCCTATGACCAATACAACGGCTTTATGTGGCAGGACACTTTGTCTAAAAGGCGCTATCTCTATGCCTCTGCCACCCAAAAAGAAGTAAAACAATCTGTGTTCCCTCATACACTTTCCTTGAACACAGACGAACATACTGCACGCATTACATTGCTCAAAGACTTCACTTCCACTCTTTTTGCCCCTCAAAGATTGCTTGACATTCTCCCTCAATCAGAGCGCATTGTCCCCTATTTTAACACTGCCTCGGAGCTTTTTATCACACGTGATTTAAAAGCATATGACACGTATGATGTGGCATACAAAAACCCTTACGACTTGGGCAGTCAGTTAGAGCAGACCATACAAAGTGCTCAAAACAATCAAGATATCCACTTTGAAACTGTGCGCCAAAACTACCTTTCTTTGCCCACGCACTTTCAAAAAGAAATATATGACATTGCAAATAAAGCCACACAAAACGCCTCCACCCCTTACCAAAAGGCGCTCCAAATTCAAGACTATTTAAGGCAAAATTACACCTACACTTTGGACGTTTCAACACCCCCTGACAACATCGACTTTGTCGCTTACTTTTTGCTTGGCGAAAAAGAGGGTTACTGCACTTACTTTGCCTCTGCGCTCACTGTACTTTGCAGAATGGCAGACATCCCTGCACGCTATGTAACAGGATATTTGGTAGAAAAAGGCAATGCAAACAGCGCCACCGTCACCAGCCAAAATGCTCATGCGTGGACAGAGATATACCTAAAAGGCTTTGGGTGGCTCACACTGGATGCCACACCCTATGGAAGCACTTTGTCCTCCTCCAATGACCAAAGTGCGCCCCCTTCCAGTTCGCCTTCCCCCTCCCCATCTCCTGACACATTGGCAAACAGCACCCCTTCTCCTTCACCATCGCCCTCCACTTCTCCCACCGTTTCACCTTCTGTCGCTCCCTCTTTATCCCCTTCTGCGCCCCCTTCTGACATTCCAGACCCTGCCTCTCAAACGCAGAACGACAAGCCTTTTCCTTTCCTCCTCTTGTTGTTTGCACTTTTGCTCCTTGCACTCCTTCTCTTTTTCATTTACAAAAGAGAGCCTGTGCGATACGCTTTGTCCAAAGGTCAAAATGCGCCACTCTACCTCATGAACGCCCTTTTGGTTGCGCTTTCCCTTTTGGGCTTTGAAAAGCAAGTGCATGAATCCATCACGGACTTTTTCGTTCGTCTTTCCCCCCACTTTGAAAATATGAGCGACTCTGTCGCCACCCAGTACGAAGCCTACTTGTACGGCAAAAAAGCGCTCTCCCCCTCCCCTTTCATCACCCTTTATCGCAACACAAAAAATGCCCTGCCTTTTTATAAAAAAGCATGGCTCCGTGTGCGCTTGCTCTTTGTACGCAAGTAACACTTATTCTATAAAAACTACATTTGCCATATTTATAATTGTAGTAAAAATCATTCTTCCTCTCCTATTTGCTTCATAGAGGTGGCTCTTTTGTCATTAAAATTAAGCCCCAATGGATTTAAAGGACCTGCATATAAATCATGCAT
>CAYTPJ010000015.1:0-25643 GCA_964439755.1 uncultured Oscillospiraceae bacterium | reverse complement strand
GCACTGGGTGGGCATGAAATGATGCTGGATGAAGTGCTGGACACGCTCAAACCAGATGATTTTGACATGGTGGTGGATGCACTTTTTGGCACAGGGCTTTCTTCTGCTTTAGAGGGCATATACAGTAAAATTGTAAAGAAAATAAACAATTTGCATTTCAAATATGTGTTGTCTGTTGATATTCCTTCTGGTATGGATGGAAAAACAGGAGAGACCTTTTTTTCGGAAGATGAAGTGGAATCAAACGAGGAAATCAATGCGATCATTGCCTCTCATACTGTTTCGTTGATGTATCCTAAAATGGGGATATACTTAACGGAAGAAAGAAATTGTGTGGGCGAAAACACTGTCGCAAAGTTAAATTTGCCTCCTTGCAACATGGCACAATTTGACAAGCAAGAATTTGCCCAAATATTAACGGAACAGGATTTAAAAAATGTGTTGCCCAAACGCAACAAGAGCATGCACAAGGGGATGTGTGGGCGCATTTTAATTTATGCAGGGCACATGGGTTTTTTAGGGGCGGCGCACATGGCAGGGCTTGCAGCTTTAAGAATGGGCGCCGGGCTTGTAACCATTGTGACGGACAGCGAAGGAGTGCCTGTGCTTCAAAGCCTTGTACCCAATTGCATGTGTATTTCAAGGGAAGAAATGCTCCAAAACCCTGTTGAGTTTGATGTACTGGTTGCAGGCTGTGGCATTGGAGTAACAGAAGAAGCATATCAAGTGCTTGAATTTTTACTTCAAAGGGCTAAAGGAAAAGTGATACTTGATGCAGATGCACTTACTTTGCTAAAAATATGGGCATTTCCCTTGCCTCAAGGCACGATTATCACACCACATATCGGCGAAGCAGCACGCTTACTGGATGTACCTAATGTGGTGGTTAGCAATGATAAAATGGGTGCTGCACTTCTTTTACAAGAAAAATATGCTTGCACTGTGGTGCTTAAAAGCTCTGTGACAGTGATTTACAACGGAGAAATGTACGCTCTAAATGTGAGAGGGTCATCTGCGCTTTCAAAGGGAGGCAGTGGAGATGCACTCGCTGGAATGATCGGAGCTTTGCTCGTGTTTAAGCCTTCTTTTGAAGCGACGCAAATTGCTTGCCTTTTGCTTTCTCTATCAGGTGAACAGGCAGGGCAAGCGTTGAGCAATTACAGCGTGCTGACCACAGATGTGCTCACTACTTTATCTAAAGTACTTCTTGAAAATCAAGATATGGAAAAATAAGATAATACTATCAATATATTAAAAAAACGCTTGACAAGGGCGTTTTTTTGTTTTATACTACAATTGAAAATACCCTATGGGGGTATTTGAAGGAGGATTTTTATGAAACAAGAAGTGTATGATATCAAAGGAATGCACTGTGCTGCTTGCTCCAGTGCGATCGAAAGAGTGACAAAGAAGCTAAATGGTGTCACTGAAAGCAATGTCAACCTGCCAATGAATCAATTGACCATTCAATATGATGAAACACAGACGACCATGCAAGATATTGTAAAAAAAATAGAGCGTGCTGGTTTTGAAGCGTTTTTACATCTTGAACAACAAGAGGAACAGGAGAATGTGGCAGACATTGAAAAGGAAAATCAAAAGCTGTTGCATACAAAAAAAGTTTCTTTGATTGCATCTGTATCTTTTGCAGGTGTTTTGCTGATTGTGTCCATGGGACAAATGCTTTTTCCGAAATTTCCAATTCCAGACATTATTTCCATGAATACGCATCCAGTGAATTTTGCATTATTGCAACTCTTGCTTTGTATTCCAGTTTTATTTTTGGGCAAGCATTTCTTTGTCAACGGCTTTAAAGCGCTTTTTCACAAAAACCCAAATATGGATACACTTGTTGCAATCAGTGCAAGCGCCTCTTTTTTGTATAGTTTGATTATGACATTCTTGATTTCGGATAACATGCACCATGTGCACCAACTGTATTACGAGTCAGCCGCTGTGGTTGTAGCCCTTGTTGAAGTGGGAAAATACTTGGAAAGCTACAATAAAGAGAAAACAAAGAGCGCTATTCAAGGGTTGATGCAATTAACGCCAGATACAGCAATTTTAGTTGACCAAAATGGTCAGTGGGAGGTGCCTACAAAGAAAGTCAAAGTAGGCGATGTGTTGCTGATAAAAGAAGGCGCAAAAGTACCTTTAGATGGTGTCGTTCAAGAGGGCACGGGGCATGTGAACGAAACAATGCTCACAGGTGAAAGCATGCCTGTATACAAGGAAATAAAAAGTGAAGTAATTGGTGGAAGCATATTGACTCAAGGTGTTTTGTATGTAAAAGTAACGCACGTGGGGCAAGATACAACACTTTCTAAGATCATTAAATTTGTACAAGAAGCACAAGGCAAAAAAGCACCTATTGCAAGGAGTGCGGACAAAGTAGCTGGTGTGTTCGTGCCCATTGTAATGGCCATTTCCTTTTTGGCATTCCTTGTTTGGACAATTGTAGGTGCTGAATTTTCCTTTGCACTCAAGATATTTACTTCTATTTTGGTCATTGCTTGCCCTTGTGCCATGGGGCTTGCAACACCTACGGCAATCATTGTGGGTACAGGCATTGGCGCACAAAGTTGTATTTTGATTAGAAGTGGAGAGGCGCTTGAAAATACGCACAAAGTGAGCACAGTGGTGTTTGATAAAACGGGTACAATCACCAATGGCACACCAGTGGTCACAGATGTGTTTTCTGAAAATGAAGAAGAAATGCTGAGCGTTGCCTATGCGCTTGAATCTCTTTCCAATCATCCTCTTTCAAAAGCAGTGGCACTTTATGCAGAAAATAAACGCATTCAAAATCAAAAAATTACAGATTTTGAAACAATACAAGGCAAAGGACTTTGTGGGAAAGACGAACAAAACAATGCACTGTTCGTAGGCAGTGTGCAGTATATTTTATCTCAAAACGATATGCCTTTCTTATATGAAAAACAGATGGAAAAAGTATTAAAAGAGGGTAAAACACCCATTCTTGTTATGAAAAATCATACTGTTTTGGGTGTAATCGCCATTGCTGACACCATAAAAGAGGACGCTTTAGAGAGCATTCAAACGCTGAAAAAAATGGGCATCAAAACAGTAATGCTCACAGGAGATCATAAATTGTCTGCACAATTTATTGCAGATCAAGTGGGCGTAGAAGAAGTGATTGCCCAAGTGTTGCCCAATCAAAAGGCAGATCGTGTTAAAATGCTCCAAGATAAAGGAGAAGTGGTCATGATGGTGGGTGATGGCATCAATGATGCACCTGCGCTCACACAAGCAGATGTGGGCTGTGCCATAGGCAATGGCAGTGATATTGCCATTGATTCTGCAGACATTGTGCTCATGAAGTCCAAACTTCAAGATGTGTCAAGGGCAGTGCACTTAAGCAAAATCACCATTCGCTGTATTCGCCAAAACTTATTTTGGGCATTTTGCTACAATGTAATTGGCATTCCAATTGCAGCAGGGCTTTTATATCCGGCTTTTGGCTTGCTCTTGTCGCCCATGATTGGAAGCCTTGCGATGAGCTTGAGTTCTCTCTTTGTAGTGGGCAATGCACTTTCACTCAAAAGAAAAAAGGTATAAGGAGCGAGAAAAATGTGTGAACATAAAACAAAACATCGAGATGATGCAGAAATGAGCAGTTTAAACAATCGTTTAAAGCGTGTGGAAGGGCAAATCAGAGGCATTCAAAACATGCTTTTGCAAGATGCTTACTGCACGGATATTCTCGTTCAAACAGCAGCTGTTCAAGCAGCACTGAATGCCTTTAAACGAGAATTACTTGAAAATCATATCCGTACTTGCGTGGTGCATGACATAAAGGCAGGCAACGAAGAAGTGATTACGGATTTGGTGAATACTATTCAAAAATTAATGAAATGAGGGAAACGACTATGACGACACTCAAGGTGAAAGACATGCATTGTTCAAAATGTGTGCAAAGAATTTCAAATGCTTTGCAAGAAGAAAACATTGCTTTCAAGGTGGATTTAAGTGCACAAACGGTGTGCGTAGAAGAAAAAGACAAAGAAAATGTGGTGGATATTTTGGATGATTTAGGGTTCACAGCAGAATAAAACAAACAAAAAGAAGGTGCATTTTTACACCTTCTTTTGTTTTATGCATTGCATATCACAAATTCCACATTAGGTAACAGAGCTTTTAAGGCGCTGGATACACCCGATTCACTGTGCTTATTGTTTGGAACACCAAGCACAATGTATTTTGCGTTGTGTTCAAGAGCGTAATGTTGAATGGCTTGAAGCACATTTTTTTCATACAAGATATCCATTTCAGCATGGTATTCGTGCGCTAAGCTGTACAAATAATTGAGAGGCTCTAATATATTTTGTGATCCACAAATGCTATTGTCTGTGGAAACGTGGAGTACATTTAAAGAAAGATTTTTGCTATGAGAGAGCGTCATACCACTTTTGATGAGGCGATCACATTCTTTTTGTACAGTAACGCAAACGAGCACACAAGGAGGCACATCACAAAGCTTTTTTTGCTTGTTCATACTTTTATCTCCTTTTTTAAATGATTGCGTAATTGGCTACGTATTTATCGTGTGATGTGATGGTCATCATTTCGCCTACTTTAAAAGAAGGGCGTGGAAGAGAAGCGTCATAGTAGAATAGACGGTCATCTTCAGGGCTTGAAATATCGCCTACGGTAATGAGCATAGGGAAATAACGCACACCTTCACGGACAACTTCTTTTTCATCCATTTCCTTAAAGGCACCTGTTGTTGTGCGTGTGCGCCCCATCAAAGCATTGCTTAAATGCTTTTTATAGCTCGTTAAAGGGCCGATGTACATGCCGTGTACAAAAATAATCATTGCGCCCAGCAAAATTGTCAGCCCCATGGTGAGCCATTTGATGCGTAAAATAAAGGAATAGACGACCAAGCCAGTTAAAATAAGTACAGGGATTAAAAAGAGAAAAAGGCGTTTCTTGATTTGCTGATTGATTTTATCATAGTCGTTTTGTGTGTACAAGGTAAATCTCCTTCCGAAATAGAAAAATGTTGGTACATGTATAGTATACCAAAGATTTGACAAAATGTACACACCTTTTCTCATATAAATACGTACAGAATTGTGGCTAAAAAAATCACTGATTTTAAGTGTGTATCTAAAAATCAGTGAATATACGTTTTACAAAAGAATGAGCACCATGCCACCTTCTCCTTCATTGAGCATACGAGTGAGCGCATTAGATATTTTTTCTTTAATATCAGGAGGTAAGGAAGTGAGTTTCCTCGTCATGGCATCTTCCATCAGCATACGCAAGGAACGTCCGAAAAAGCACGTTTCCCATAAAGAAAGTAAATCTTTTTCATAGAGAGCAAGGAGTGTTTTTATGTACTCTTGCGCCTGCTCTTTGTTGCCTAATACAGGTGAAATTTTACATGACACAGGGGATTTTACAATGTGAAGCACGTTGGCTTCTCCTTCTAATGTAACCCCATACTGTGTGCCTTCTTTGCTTATCACAGGTGCTTTTAAAGATAAGTCAGCCATTTTTGGGGGGACCAAGCCATATCCTGTGTTTTCAGCACTTGAAATAGCATCTTTCAACATGTCATACTGTGTTTTTGCTGCAACAAGCTCTGTTAAAAGAGCAAGCAATTCTTTTTCATTTGTCACATCTACATGGCACTGTTCAGATAATATTTCGTTGAACAGCCCCTCTCTTAAAAGAACATGGAAAGAAAATTCTCCTTTTCCAAAGTCCATTTTCTCATTCTGAATGTCTTTAATAAGAGGGTGGGAGAGAAGAAAATTTAAAAAATCTGTTTTATCATGCAGGGTTGTGAAGTTTGAAGAGGCGTTTTTAAAAATATCAATCAGTTCTTTTACAAGAGGATGGGTGCAGTTTAAAGCAGAAACAAAAGGAGGAAGGCTTGCATGTAACTTTACAATCGGGAAGGAAAGGAGAATTTGAGAAAAAATATTTTCAATATCTTCCTTTTTTAAATCGAGTGCATTGATAGGGGTCACTTCCTTATTATATTGTGCAGATAAATTACGTGCTAATTGTATTGTTTCTGCATCATCTTTATGTTTGCTGTTGAGTAAAATGATAAAAGGTTTGTTTTCCTTTTTCAATTGCTCAATGATTTTTTCTTCAGCATGTTTGTACTGACTTCTTTTAATGTCCACAATAGAGCCATCTGTGGTCATCACAATGCCAATGTTTGCATGTTCTTTGATGACTTTATCTGTGCCCAGTTGCGCTGCATCATAAAAAGTCATTTCTTCTTTTTGCCACGGTGTTTTCAACATGCGAACATGGCCATTTTCGAGTATGCCTTCAGCCCCTTGCACAGGATAGCCCACAGAGTCCACAAAACGAACGGACGCAGGCAAGTTCTCTTTAAAGAGTACATTTACGGCGCCGTCACTGGGCACAAAGTGGGGTTGCGCAGTTGTTACTTGTTTTCCTGAGCCTGCCTGAGGGAGTTCGTCTTTCATGCGATCAAGCTTTGTAGATGGAGGCACAAAAGGCAATACAATTTGCTCCATCAATTCTTTTATGAACGTACTTTTGCCTGTCCTAACAGGGCCTACGACACCAAAGTAAATGTCACCACCTGTGCGCTCCAATATGTCCTTATATACATTTTTTGAATACGCATTTAAACTTGTTTCAATCATTTTTCATGCCTCCTTATGGGATACAGTATGCAAAATATCCATAGGTTATGAAAAAAAGAAGTAAATTCATAGAAAATTTACAAAAATTTAAGCGGAATGAAAAAGAACCCCTTTCGCGTTTGATAAATGTGTGTTATAATAGAAAAGCACGAAAGACATTCTTTCTTGCTAAATCCACACATTGTGTTTTTATTTGAAAGGAGTTACTATGCAGCAGGATAGACGACGTGTCAACAAACGCTCAAACAAAAAAGATCAAAAAATCATGATGCTTTTGTGGTTGAGCCTATTGATGCTACTGCTTATTTTAATATTTCCGAAAGAGCCTATCAAAAAGGCAATCAACGTATCTTCTAATGGTACCACGATGTATCAGGCACAAGGGCTTAAAATCAGTGAGATTATGAGTGATAACAAGAGCGCCTTGCCAGATGAAAGAGGGGCTTTTGGAGATTATGTTGAAATTTGGAATAGTACAGACCAACCCATTCAGCTAAAAGATGTTGGTTTGTCTGAACGTTCTGACAAAATTCAGTTCTTATTCCCTGAAATGGTGCTGAATGCGAACGAACGCATTATCGTATTTTGCGATGATATCAATAAAAATGCCAAGGACAAGACACTGCATGCCAAGTTCAAGCTGTCGTCCTATGGGTGCTCTGTGTTTTTGTTTGACTCTACTGGGTTTGTGGTGGACAGCGTGGTGGCGCCTACACTCAACTCCAATGAAAGTTACAGCTTAATGGTGAGTGGTAATTATCAAGTGACTGAGTTTTATTCTCCCGGATATGAAAATTCTGAAACAGGGCATATCACATACCTTGAAAATTACGAAGTGGCTGACAATACTTTGATGATCAACGAAGTGATGCCAGCACCAAGGTCTGGCATATATGATGAAGATAATGAATTGACAGATTGGGTGGAGCTATACAATGCAGGCACGGAAAGCATTCGTCTTGAAAACGTAGCCTTGAGCGATGATCCTTCCAAGCCTCTTAAATGGATTTTCCCTAAAGGTACAGTGATTGAACCTGGTCAATACTACCTCGTGTATTGCTCGGGGAAAAACAAATTGGAAAGCCAAACAGGTGTACCACATACAAACTTTTCCATTCATTCAGAGGGTGAAACACTTGTTTTATCTACAAGAACGGGGGAACTCATTGACCGTGTGACCGTGCCCAATGTGGGCAGGGATATTTCATATGGCAGAGACCCACTGACCAGAGAATTTAAAACATTTACACTTTCAACGCCGGGCAGGAAGAACGACCAGTCAGGCGCCAACCAAATGGATCAGTATATTAGAAATTCCAACTATTCGGGTGTATACATTACAGAAGTGCTCGCTTCAGCAGATAAGGTGGCTCCTGCTTCTGGGGAACCACCATGTGATTTTGTAGAAGTGTATAACAGCTCACAAAAGGTTGTGGATATGTCCATGTGGGGGTTGAGTGATAACATCAACACCCCACGTAAGTGGCAGTTTCCACAGGGAACGAATATTAAGCCAGGCGAATATAAGGTTATTCGTTTAGATGGCTCTCCCATAAAAGGGTCGGGTAATAACCTGCATGCAGATTTTTCTCTGCAACGTACAGGGGGCGAAATGATGACGCTCAGCGACGCAAACGGTCGTGTGTTGGATCGCCTTTACTTACCTGAAACACGGGCGGATGTTTCGTTTGGCCGTTCGCAAAGGCGAGACGGTTTTTTTTATTTTGATGCACCTTCTCCAGGGCAAGAAAATGGCACAGGCTTTTTAGGATATACCCATGCACCTTCTTTTACCCTTCAAAGTGGACTATACAAAGAAATGGTAACAGTTGAAATTACTGTGCCAGAAGGCACACAAGTTCGATACACAACAGACGGTTCCATTCCAACCGTAGATAATAGCACCGTGTATACACAGCCTATTCAAGCGCCCAACACAGTGGTGATCAGGGCACGTGCCTTTGAAAGTGGGTTGGAACCTTCTTCCACAGTAACAGCTTCTTACATCATTGGTACATTTTTCACTCTGCCTGTCGTTTCTCTTGTGTGTGACCCCATTGAGCTTTGGGACGAAGAAACAGGCCTCTATGCAGCAGGGCCGAACATAGATAAAACTGTGTTTCCATTTAAAAATTCTGTGTATCGCACAATGGGCAAAATCGCCCGCCCTGCATACCTTGAAATATTCGATATGGAAGGCAAACCTGTGATATCGCAAGGCATAAAAGCAGAGCTTTTGGGGGCATATAGTTTAGATATGCCTCAAAAGTCATGGAAGGTCAGAGCGCAAGCGAGCACAGGGGAAAAATATTTTAATTATCCTTTGTTTAAAGATAGGGAATATACGTACTATAAATCCTTAACTTTTAGAAATAGCGGCAATGACTGTGTATGGACACGCTTTTCAGATGGTTTACAATCCAAACTCATGGATACATTAGACACCCAAGTGCTTCACCTTGCGTGGGAACCTGTGATCATGTACTTAAACGGTGAGTACTGGGGGCACTACAATATGCGTGAAAGGAAAGACCGTTTTTCCATTGCACAACATGAGAACATTCCCATGGAAGATGCTGAAAAAATGACCATATTGCGTGCCAGTGGATCACAAGTACAAGGTTCAAACAAAGAATACAAGGAAATGATTCAAAAAATCAAAACCTTGTCTCCAGGTACAAATGATGAAGATTTACAGTATATTTTAGACCGTGTGGATGTGGACAATTACTTTGAGTGGTTTGCCATTGAAATGTACTTTGGTAACTCGGACATTGGTAACTTCATGTTCTACAAATTAGATGGAGAAGGGCAAAAGTGGAAAACATTGTTGTTTGACTTGGACTACGGCTTGTTCTCCTCCACCTTTGATAGCCCCAAGAGTTATTTAAAGGAAAAGGGCATGGGTGACCAGCGTATTGACAATACGATATTTAGAAAATTGCTTGAAAATAAGGACATGCAACATAAATTTTTGAGCTATCTAAGCTATGTGTATAACACGCTTACGCCCGATGTGATGATGGCACAGTTGGAAGCATGTAAAAGTGCCATAGAGCCTGCTATGGCCATTCACTTTGACAGGTGGGCGCCCTTGAATGAAAAGAAAATCAACTCGGATTCTCCTTTATCCAAAGATGGTGCACTCAGATATTGGGAATCGAGAATTAGCCGTATGAGAAATACGATCAACTGGCGTCAATATTATCTGTGGGAAGATGTGCAAATTCAGTTTGGATTATCAGACGCACAGATGTATGAATACTTTGGAAAACGCCCTCCAAAACCTGAAGGCGTAAAATAACTTGACGAATTGAAAAAATACTGTATAATATATATGTTATATGGGTAAAACAAGGAGGAACTTTCACTCATGGAAACTGCAGGAAAATTAAGTATCAACGACATCGCATCCGAAAACGCATTCTCTCAATGGTTCTCTAATCAGCTTTCTAACTTCACCCCTATGAACGTTGCCATTGTTCTTTTGGCAGGGTTGATTGTAGGCGTCATCATTTCTCTCGTGTATAAGAAAACATACCGTGGTGTATTGTACAGCCCCACTTTTTCTTTAACGCTCATTATGCTCACGCTTGTCACAGCACCCGTTGTTATGGCAATTGGATCTAACGTGGCATTGTCCATGGGCATGGTGGGTGCATTGTCCATCGTTCGTTTTAGAACTGCTATTAAAGAGCCTTTAGACACTGCCTACATGTTTTGGGCAATCACCATGGGCATTTTGCTTGGTGCTGGTCAATACTTGATCGCGCTTGTTGTAGTGGTGGGTATTTCCATCATTTTGCTTGGCTTGTCTTTCGTTCAATTCCGTTCGCCCAACAGCTATTTACTTGTTATGCACTATGATGAATTTGCTCAACAAGACATCGAGTCTGAATTGCGCCGTAGCGTGCGTACTTTCCGTATGCGCTCTAAAACTGTGACACGTGCAGGCGCAGAAATGACCTATGAAGTACGCATGGACCATCGCTCTGACCTTGTAGGTCATATGCTTGACATTGAAGGAGTACACGATGCAACACTCGTTGCATGCCAAACAGAAACGGGGGCATAAGATAGATGGCTATCCCACTTCGACATGAACTCAAATATCTACTTTCCCCTTGGCAAGCAGAGGTATTGAGAAGAAATATCACGCCTGTACTCTCTTTAGATCCAAATGCCAAGAAAAATGGGGGAGAATATCATATTCGTTCTCTCTATTTTGACACGGCTTTTGATGATGCGCTGTATGAAAAGCTTTCAGGTGTTTCTAACAGACAAAAATACCGTATGCGCATTTACAATTATTCAGATAAAGAGATTTTCATGGAGTGCAAGAGTAAGTTTGAATCGCTTATTTCAAAGCGTTCTGTTAAAATTCCACGTGACCTTGCAGATCAACTCATTGCAGGTGACCCCAGCGGGCTTGAAAACACGTCCAGTGGTTTGCTCCGTGATGTGTATAGAGAAATGCGTACACGTTTGCTCCATCCTGTTGTAATTGTAGACTATTCAAGAGAAGCGTATTTGCATCCTGCTGAAAATGTGCGCATTACTTTTGATAAAAATTTGCATACAGGGCTTTTGAGTACAGATATTTTCAATCAATATTTGCCCACCATGTCTCCTTTTAATCAAGATTACACGATTTTGGAAGTAAAGTATGACCGTGTATTGCCTCCTTATATTAAGGATATATTGAGCTTTTCCTTGCCTGAAGCGCTCAGAAGTGCTGTGTCTAAATACACATGGTGTAGGCGCTTTGAGCAAAAGGACGATATTTAATTACATATTTTCGTATTAAAAAAACACGCATGTATCTTGCATTGTCAAGCCATGCGTGTTTTACTTTTATTTAGCCTGCCAAAAGGAAACGTAGAGTGCACCATCTTGTGCAGAGCAATCCATTTTAACAGGGAAGGTATAATCGTTTCGGAAAATAAAATTGAGTGTATCGCTTCCAACAGCAGCATCCACACCATGTGGGAGATAAGAGGCACCGTTTGCGCCGTGTGCACGCCGTTTAAGCACAGTTAAGCCTGGCAATTCTAATACGGCATTGTAGAGCGTAGAGGACACTTGACAAGTGCCCCCACCATAGTTAAGTTTGAGTTTGCCATTTGATAAAACAGGAGCAACAAAGTATCCATTGGATTTCCTGTAAGGACCAATGTGCTTGTTAAAATTTAAAACATCGCCAGGCTGTAAAGTGATTTTCGACAGCTTTTCACATGCTACACCCAAGTTTTTCATTCGCCCAATATTCGCTTCAGTCTGCACAATTTTATAATAAGAAGTGAAGGCACAAAGAGGGGCATTTAAGACATCGTCAGGGGAGGAGTTGACACGCACAAAGTCTTTAAAATGATTAGAGTTGATGTAGGCGTATTCTCTGTGATAAATCACTTTTGCATATCCTTGTTCAAACCCTACAAAAGCAACTCTTGCATTTTGGTGCAGGGTAATGAAAGTTTCAGCATCTTCTTTTGGAGCTTTTAAAATGGGTGCATCTTCTTTGATTGTCCCCACATAGTTGTGCAAAATAACACCATAAGGAGGCGTAGTTGTTGCATTGAGGGGTTCCACTTGTTCCAATCTTGAACGGTATACATAGCCCACTATATCATCTTTTTTAACAGTGACAAAACAAGGGTCAATGTCATAAATATCAAACCATGTGTATTTGCCGTAGGATTTGATCGGTGAGGTGTTATCCCTTGTTTTAAAAATTGAAGTAGCGCCAACGGAGCGCCCTCTATAAAGAGGCACATCGTTTTTTGACATCAACGTATCAGATGAAGAAGTGATTTCTGCATGTGCATAGGAGAAATGTGCAAAAGAAAATAGGCATATAGAGAGCAGTATCAGTGCAACTGCTTTTTTCATTATTTGCTCTCCTTGTAAATGGCAATAAACAAGGCAAAGTCATGACAGGATGCCTCAATGCGTATTGGGAAATCATAATCGTTTTTTATTCTAAAGTCAAGCGCACCACTTGTAGCATCTACACCATGAGGCAAGTATTTTGCACCATCTGCACCATGGGGTGAACGCTCTACAACCGTGACGCCTGGAAGCTGCAAAACTGTGTTGTACAATGAAGATGAAATTTGACAGGAGCCACCGCCGTACCCTTGTTTTACTTGACCATCAATGAGTACAGGGGCAGGCAAATAGCCGTTTGCCTTTGTGAATGGGCCTACTGTGCTGTTGAACAATAACAAATCACCAGGTTGCATCACTCTGTTCATGCGCTCACATGCAACTTTTAAATTGATGATTCGATTTTCATTGCTATTATAAAAAGAAGTGAACACAGAAATAGGCACATCTTTTGTTGCAACATCAGGAGAGGGAGCAACAGGGTATAGGTTGCCTAATTTTCTTGTGTCAATGTATCCATATTGGCGCTTGAAAACGAGTTTGCCATAGCCGTTTTCCACGCCAATGAGTGCAACAAGCGCACCTTCTGTTAAGGTGGAAAGCACAGTGCCTGTTTGATCAGGCGCACTTAATACATCCGTTTCTTGTGTGATTTTTGTAAAAAAATCATACTTTTCCACACCGTAAGGAGGGGTGTTTACAATGTCTAACGGCACAACACGGTCTACACGTTTACGCAGTACATACCCTGTTTTCCCGTCCATGTCAATTTCCACCCAATAAGGGTCTACTTCGGTCAATCGAAGTGCCTTGCCTGGGTTGTATACAGCAAGGACTTTGCTTGTTGTATCTTTTTTTTGGTATACCTTGGTAACGGATTTCTCATAGTTTCTTGTGACAATGGCAGTATACAGCACTTCCTTTGCCTGCGCTGTTACAGAGAAAAGTAAAAGGAAAGTAAGAATGAGTGCACTGAATTTCTTTAACATAAGTTCCTCCGAAAATTAAAAAACTACCCTATAAAGTATAACACAGTTTGAACATAAAAGCACGCTTTTTTTATAAAATTTACATTTGATGTCAGAAAAACAAATGAATTTACAAAGAAAAACATTAAAAAAACAAAAAAATACTTGACAAATTGTAAAAATCATGTATGATGTTAGTAATTAAATATTTCCGGTAGAGGCGCAGAAAACATGAGTCACAAAGAGCAATGTGCGATGGAAAGCACGAAAAAGCACTTTGTAAAAGGGGATTTTGCCGAAGGAAAGAGTAGTCCAAAACTTTTTCCTGGGGGACGAGAGAATATCTGGTCAACTGTCATGAACCTATAAAAGGGGGATTGGAGCGCTATCATGTACGCAGCACAGTTTGTTTTTATGAATTTTTGCAGCCGAAGTGATATGCTTCGGCTGTATTTAATTAAAAAACAAATTTGGAGGGAACTACCATGAAAAAATTACTTGTACTCGTGCTCGCACTGCTCACACTGTCTTCTTTTGCATTTGCTGAAGAACTTAAAGTGGGTATGGAATGTAACTACGCACCCTATAACTGGACGCAATCTTCCGAAACTGAATTTTCTGTGCCTATTCCCGGTGGTGGGTTTGCAGATGGCTATGATGTGCAGATTGCAAAAATCATTGCTGAAAAGTTGGGGCTTCCATTAAGCATTGTAAAAACGGAGTGGGATGGCTTGCCCATGGGTGTTATGAGTGGTAAACTGGACCTTGTCATTGCAGGCATGAGCCCCACCAAGGAACGCAAAATGAAGATTGACTTTACAGACAATTATTATAACAGCGACCTTGTGGTGGTGGTGAACAAAGACAGCGCATTTAAAGATGCAAAGAGCCTTTCTGACTTAGAGGGCGCTAAAATCACAGGCCAATTAAACACCTTCCACTTTAGCGTGATTGACCAAATCCCTGGCGTTAAAAAAATGACAGCGATGGAAAATTTCCCTGCTATGATTGTCGCTTTAAACGCTGGCAGAATTGACGGGTACATTTCAGAACGCCCTGGCGCTGTATCTGCAATGGAAAGCAATGACAATCTCACATTTATTGTGTTTGATGAAAATCAAGGCTTTGTGACCAACGATGATGATACTGCCATTGCCGTGGGCATTAAAAAGGGCAGAGATGATTTAAAAGCTCAAATCAATGAAATTTTAGCACAAATAACCAAGGAGGAAAGACAGCAGATCATGGACGATTGTGTCGCCCGTCAACCGCTGAACAATTAAAATGCCAACGGACAATAACTTTTTTTCACTCGTTTTATTCATTTTGAAGGAGTATGGCCCCCTCTTTTTACAAGGGGTGGGCGCTACCCTCCTTGTAGCACTTACGGGCACTGTGTTGGGGTTTATCATCGGGCTTTTGGTTGCCATTGTACGCACCATACCTTTAAAGAAAAAGGAAAAGGCATACAAGAAAATCCCTATTAAAATATTGCATTTTATTACAACAGTTTACATTGAAGTGTTTAGAGGCACACCCATGATTGTGCAAGCCATGGTGATTTACTATGGTGCTATGCAGTTTTTAAATTTGGATTTATCCGTAATGGCAACTGCGATTTTCATTGTGTCCATCAACACAGGGGCATATATGGCTGAAATTGTGCGTGGGGGTATTTTGTCCATCGACAAGGGGCAAAAAGAAGCCGCACATGCGCTCGGACTTTCCCACTTTCAAAGCATGGTTGGGGTGATTTTGCCACAAGCAGTGCGCAACATCATGCCTTCTATCGGCAATGAATTTGTGGTCAACATCAAGGATTCGAGTGTTTTAAACGTCATCTCTTTGAGCGAACTATATTTCATTTCAAAGTCCGTTGCAGGCACATATTACATGTATTTTGAAGTGTTCTTTATTACAGCTGTTATTTACCTTGTGCTCACCTTCACTGTTACACGTCTTTTAAGGCTGGTTGAAAAGAAAATGGATGGGCCTACACACTACACCATACATGGTTCTCAAACTTTTAGCCGTGCAGACATCAAAGTGGTGGAAAGTGAGGAAGCGTAAATGCAAAAGAATATTTTAAATGAAGAAATATTGAAAATAGAAGGATTAAAAAAATCCTTTGGCGATCATGATGTGCTAAAAGGCATTGACTTGAATGCAAAAAAAGGAGAAGTTATTTGCATCATCGGATCTTCTGGGTCAGGCAAAAGTACGCTCCTTCGCTGTATCAACCGACTGGAAGAATATGAAGCAGGGCATGTGTTCTTTAAAAATCAAGATATTTTATCCCCTTCTTTTGATATTAAAACGTATTATGCCAAAGTGGGCATGGTGTTTCAGCAATTCAACCTTTTTGATAACATGACAGCGCTTGAAAACTGCATGTTCAGTCAAATCAAAGTACTCAAAAGAAGTAAGGAAGAGAGCAAGGAAATTGCTTTAAAATACTTAGAGCGTGTGGGCATGGCACCTTATCGAGATGCACGCCCTCGCCAATTATCAGGTGGGCAAAAACAGCGTGTTGCCATTGCAAGAGCGCTGTCTATGAACCCTGAAGTGTTGCTCTTTGATGAACCCACTTCTGCTTTAGACCCTGAAATGGTGGGCGAAGTATTATCCGTTATTCAGTCATTAGCTGAAGAAAACATGACCATGCTCATTGTAACGCATGAAATGACATTTGCAAAAGACGTGTCTACTCGTGTGATTTTCATGGACAATGGTGTGGTGCTCGAAGATGCACCTCCTGAAGAATTTTTTAATCATCCCAAACAGCAAAGAACAAGGGCATTTTTAAAAATGGATTAAAGATTAATTTTCAAACTGGGCGTTGTACAAATTGTAGTACACGCCTTTTTTTTGCATCAACGTGCTATGGGATCCCGTTTCTACAACATTGCCTTCTTGGAGCACAAGTATTTGGTCAGCGTGCACAATGGTAGATAAACGGTGTGCAATCACAAAACAGGTGCGCCCTTTCATGAGGTTGAGCATGGCTTGGTGAATGATTTTTTCTGTTTCTGTGTCTACATTGGAGGTGGCTTCGTCTAATATCAACATTTTTACATCCATGAGCATGGCTCGTGCAATGGTCAAAAGCTGTTTTTGCCCCCCTGAAATGTTGATACCCCCTTCTTTTAAAACTGTGTCATAACCCTCTTTTAAGGATTCTATATATGTGTCAATATGTGCTTTGTGCGCTGCTTCTTTTACTTTTTCCAGTGAAATATTCTCCATACCATAAGCGAGATTTTGATACACAGTTCCTTCAAACAGCCATGTATCTTGGAGTACCATGGCAAATTGCTTTCTTAAATCATCTCTTTTGATGTCATAAATATTTTGATTATCTAAATAAATATGCCCTTTGTCGATGTCATAAAAGCGCATGAGTAGGTTAATAAGCGTGGTTTTCCCTGCCCCTGTTTTCCCCACAATGGCTGTAACAGAGCCTTCTTTTGCAACGTATGAAAAGTCTTTAATAATGGGCGTGTTTGCTTCATAAGAAAAATAGATATGGTCGAATTTCACTTCCCCTTTTATGTTAGATAGAGAAATTGCATTTTCCTTATCTTCTTTTTCTGCTTTTTGATCAAGCAAATTGAACACACGTTCAGAGGCAGCAAGTGCACTTTGCAATTCTGCCATAATGTTGGCAAGCTCGTTGATAGGGCCTGAAAATTTTCTTGAATAGAGCACAAAAGAAGAAATGTCACCCAGTTTGATTTGCCCTTTCATAAACAAGAGCACCCCAAACACGCTCACAAGCGCAAGGGATAAATTGTTGATAAATCCAACAGCAGGGCCTGTCGCAGAGGCTTGATAATCTGCTTTGTAGTTGCTCTCTGATGCCTCTTTGTTCATATCAAAGAACATATTGCTGTGTGCTTCTTCCTTATTATATGCCTTGATTGTTTTAAGCCCATTGAGCGTTTCTTCCACATAGCCATTGAGCGCACCCAGTGCTTTTGAACGTTTTCTAAAAAGAGGGCGCACACGCTTTGCCTTGTAAAGGGTGAAAAGTAAAGACAAAGGGATTGTGACAAGGAACACGAGCACGAGGGAGGGGCATATTTTAATCATCATGAAAAAAGAGCCAAATACTGTGATTGTGCTGGTGAAAATCTGCACAATGTCATGTGACAAAGAGTTGTTAATGGTATCAATATCGTATGAAATGGTGCTGATGATTTCGCCTGCTTGATGTGTATCGAAAAAAGATACAGGCAAGCTTTGTAAGTGGTTAAACACGTCTGAACGCATGGTTTTTACAATGTTTCTTGAAATCACAATCATAATACGTGATAAAATGTAGCTTAAAACGGAGGAAAAAAGGTAAAAGATAATCATGAGGCACACGTAAAAATACACACTTTGAAATTGTACATGCCCTTGCCCTAAAGAAAGGGCATTGATGGCTTTACCTGAAAGATAAGGGCCAAACAGTGCAAAAGTATTGCTTAAAATTGTCATAAATATGGCGAGGAAAAACAAAAATTTGTATTTTTTTACATACTGCCACAGCCTTTTGATCAGATATTTTTTGTTTTGAATGGGCGCTTTACGTTGCTTCATTGTGCATTCCTTTCTCCCATTTGGGTGTTTAATATGGCATTGTATAAGGGGGAAGATTGTGCCAACTCCTCATGCGTGCCTTGCTCTATGGCGCATCCGTTGTCCATCAAAATAATTTGGTCGGCATCCTTAATAGAGCTGATTCGTTGGCTTACAATGACTTTGACACTGTCCTTTAAATGCGTTTTAAGTGCTTTTCTTAAATATGCATCCGTTTGATAGTCGAGCGCACTCGAACAATCATCTAAAAGAAGAACATCGGGTTTGGAAACAATGGCTCGTGCAATGAGCAAACGTTGTTTTTGCCCCCCACTTAAATTTTGTGAACGAATGGAAAGGGGCGCCATCATGCCTTCCTTTTTGGTAAACACAAATGCGCCTTGTGCGCTTTGGAGGGCTTCCATAATTTGTTCATCGCTTAAATTTCTGTAAAAATCAATGTTGTTTTTAATCGTGCTCGAAAAGAGATAATCGTTTTGAAAGACGACTCCAAAGTGTTTATATAGTTCTTTTTTCTCATAGCTTTTAATGTCTTTACCTTGGAGCAACACACAGCCTTTGTCCACATCGTAGAGCCTTAAAAGCAAATGCATGAGCGTGCTTTTTCCACTCCCTGTTGCGCCTAATATGCCCAACGTTTGCCCTTTTTTTAAAGCAAAAGAGATGTTTTGAACGTTGTCTTTCTTTTTATTATAGGAGAAAGAAACATTTTGCATTTCAAGTACGGAGGAAGTGCAATGTGTATTTTGTATAATTTCTTGATTGTCTTTTAAATGCAATACATTTTCAATTCTATCAAAGCTTGCAATGCCTTTAGAATAGAGTACAAACAGCCTTGTAACAGCCATAACAGCGTTTAATATAATGATAAAATAATTTAAAAATGCAATGATGGTGCCTGGCATACATGTGCCCTTTTGCACCCTAAAAGCGCCCACCAATATGACAAGCGTAAGCCCAAAGTTCAGTATAAAAGAGATGGCAGGGCTACTGGTCGCCATTACTTTGCCTGCGTGCTGGTCATTGTCAGAGAGCGTTTGATTTAAATGATCAAACTGTTCTTTTTCATATTCCGTTTTAGAAAGTGCTTTAATCACTCGAATGCCTTTCATATTTTCTTGCACTTTGAGCACGAGTTTGTCGAGTGAAAATTGTACTTTTTCGTATAAGGGCACGCCTTTTCTTGAAATACCTGTTACCACAAAATATAAAATAGGGAGGGTAACGATGAGCACAAGCGTGAGCACAGGGTCTAACATGAGTGTGGAAAAGATGCCCCCTATGAGTAGAATGGGCGCACGCACACCCATGCGCTGCATTCTGTCAATGAACTGATGTACGTTATATGTGTCACTTGTAAGGCGCGCATTTAAAGAGGACATACCCACGTCATCCATTTGTTTACACGTTAAAGAAAGCGTTTTTGAATACAGTTTTTGGCGCAATAAAAGCGTAATGTCTTTTGAAATACTGGTAGACATTCTATTCGCAGTGACATTGAAAATATAGCATAAAAGGGCACACAAAATCATCAAACCACCATATACATACACAGTGCCTTTTTGATTTAAAGGGGCAATGTCATTGATGAGTTTGGAAAGCAAAAAGGGGAGTAAAAGATCCATAATGGTGGCTAAAAACTTAATGAACATTTCTAAAAATATTCTGTATTTATGTGGGCTTAAATAGGGGAGCAACGCTTTCATTTTGCATTTTCCTCCATAGATAAAAGCACATTTTCTGCTTTGTTTTGTATTCTTTCTAAAAGCAAAGTAAGCGTTTCAGCTTCTTCTACTGTTAATTCTTCAAGCAGAATATCGTGAAAAGAATGTAACACTTCTTTAATTTTGGGCAATATTAAAAATGCTTTTTGAGTGGGGTACACACGCAAAATGCGCTTGTCTTTTTCATCTACTTGCCGATACACATACCCTTTTTCTTCGAGCAAGGATATTTGCCTTGCAACATTGCTTTTGTTTAAATGAAGCTTTTGTGCTAAATTTTCTTGCGACATAGCAGGTGTGTTACAGATGGACAAAATCTCATTGATGTGGATGCCTTTTAACCCTTCTTCTTTAAAAAACGCCTCCCGATATCGCAGACTGCACCTTGATGTGGTGTTGATAAATCGCATAAATGCAAAGTGTTTTTCCATGTGATGTGCCTTTCTTATATGATTATTTTGAAATTTGTTGCAAGTGCAACCGTTGCATGTGCAACGATTATACATCTATTGTAACTGCTCACAATGGAAATGTCAATAGAAAAATGGAAAATTTATACACAAATAAGTATTTTTTATATGAACAAATTGTAAAAACATCTGAAAAACCATTGCAAATAATTAAGATTGTGGTATACTAAATATGGAAACAAAATTTTAGGAGGGTTATTTTATGCGTAGATTACTTGCTTCTATTTTGGCATTCTTGATGGTTTTTTCATTAGTGAGTGCAAGTGCCACATCTGATGTGATTGACACGAACAGCCCAGAGTATAAAAAAGCGCAAGAGATTGCGACTCATGTGAGTGAAATGTTGCATCCAAATTCAGACATTGAAAACATGTTTCTTGAAAAATTTATTATTCAAGATGAAAAAATATTTGCCTATGAATCCTATTCAGGCAAAGTGGCTCAATTTGTAGACAAAGAGCTTAAAATTGTTATGGAGCCAGATATAGAGGACGATTGGGAAAATCGTGCTATTTTGTTGCTTCAAGACAGTGAAAAAGCATATTGCTTAAAAACAGCCACAGGCGTTTTGTATGAATTAGACACGACAACCTCCCCTTTGACCTTGAAAGAATATAAAACACTCCCTTGGAATGACATGGTTATGGATGAGGGAGATTATAAGAACACCAGAAATATTCAAGATGGGTTTATTAAAGATGGCAAAGTGTACTTAACTGTTCAAAATGATAACTGGATGAACGAAGTGCGCATTTTTGACACAGCCACTGGCAATGTAAAGATTGTATCTCAAGAGGATCAAGACATACGCTCTATCGTGCCTTTCAAAGAGAGTTTTGTATTTGCAAAATATAACAATATTGTGTACTATGACGAAAAAACAAATGCATTTGAAAACTTGTTGGATGTGCAAGATCATTTTTCGGGTATTTCAAGCGTAGCAGTTTCAGAGGGTCAAATTTATTTTAAAAAGAGCAATATACTCTATCGTGTAGAGAATAAAGCACCTATTGAAGTAGCTTATTTAGATGCAGGTATGGATGGTTTTGGAGACGAAAAGTTTGTAATTGTAAATAATCATTTTTATATGATGAATGGTAGTAAACTTGTTCAGCTCGACCTTTCCAAGGGCTTACCCAAGAACAGCATTAAGCTCAATGGGTATACGTTTGACTTTAGAAAGGGCATTTCTGCCTTTAGCGAACAAAACCCTGACTACCCACTTGTAGTGGATGATTCAACATATTTTCCAGACACACAAAAATTGGTTGACCATATGAAGAGCGCAAATGCAGCAGATATTTATTTGGTGCAACTCTCTAATGTGGATTTAAAGCTGCTCCAAAAGAAAGATTATATCGCTCCTTTGGATATTTCATTGGTTGACCACATGGTGGAAAACTACAAAAAACCTTTGGTGATAGATGGTCAACTGTATGCATTCCCTGTTGCAGCATCTGCACGGTCTTACGGTGTAAGCCCAGCTGCAATTAAAAAGATCGGGCTTACAGAAGATGATATTCCTAAAACCTACATTGATCTTTTAGAATTCATTGACGAATGGCAAAGCTCTTATCAGCAAGAATTCCCTGAAATGAAGCTCTTTGAAGGAATGGAATATACCAATTTAAAAGAAAATCTTGCTACCGAAGTGTTATTTCAAAACGAAATACAGCAAAATGCACAAGGGGAAGATATTGACTTTACCACAAAGGATATTTTAACCTTCTTTGAACGCTTAGAAAAAACAGATTTCTATGGATTTTATAACCCAGATGATCAATCAGACACAATTGGTATGGGTGGTGTGATGATGATGGGTGGATTTTCAGATGATGTGCCGAGTGCAATCTTTGAAAATTATCATGATGCTGGCATTACACAATGGCAAAATAATACTTACATCTCCATGCCCCTTGCAATTGGTGAAGGCAATGACCCTTGCACAGGCTTGAGTATGAGTGTGTTGGTGGTAAACCCAGAGTCCAAAAACTTAGACAAAGTGCATGAATTGTTGGCTACTTTACACCAAAATATGGACGCCTCCACACGTATTACATTGTATGATAATGCAAACACACCCATTGAGAATGAATATGCAGCTCAGTTCTTAGATGCATACGATGATGCTATGGCATATTATCAAAAGGCATATGATGAAGCAGATGATCAGACCAAAGCAATACTCGATCAGTTCAAAATAATTGAAAACTATAAAGAGCTAAAAGATAGTTATGCAAAAGAAAGATACAGAGTGTCTGAAGAACATATCAAGCAGTATAGAGAAAACTCAGTGTATATCCATCCACAAACAGAGAGCTTGCTGGATACAAGGAGCGAAGACATTATGAAATTGTTCAATCGTTTTAGAGATGGCTCTATGAATGCTCGTTCTTTGCTTAAAGAACTTCAGCGTAAAGTTGAAATGATGATTATGGAAAACGAATAAAAAAGGAAGAGGGGGGCAACCTCCTCTTTTTTGTTACACTTGTAAAATATTTGTAAATGTATTGCATTGTGTAAAAGAAAGTGGTATAACATAAGTGTTACAAAATGGTAACAAATTAAAACTGGAGGAAATGAAAATGAAAAAAATCATTAGTATCTTTATCCTGGTATCTCTTTTGTTAACAAGTGTGACGGGCTATATGGAGGAAACAAAAGAAGATAGAATTGCTCAAAGCCATGCGCAAAAAATCATGCAAACGGTGGACGCCATTATGTTTGAGCGAGATGATGCGACCGAATTTTACCTCAATTCATTTTTTGAATGGGAGGGTGCAATGTATGGCGTGGAAGAGTATAAGGGCAGAATTGCTAAATACAAGGATGGAAAATGGGAGATTGTATTTGAAGTAGGCGAAGACCTGATGGAAGAAGAACGCAGAATGGCTATCATGCAAGACCAAGGCATGCTGTATGCACTTCAAAAAGACAATGGAAAAATTATTCAATTCGATACAACAACTCAACTTTGGACGTTTAAAGAGTATAAACAGCTCAATTGGGAAAACATGATATATCAAGAGGGAGAATATGTAGGGATTCGCACAATTTCGTCTGCACATTTAAAGGGCGATAAGCTGTATATGAGTGTGCAAAATGACGAATGGGGTCAAGATGTCAAGTGTTTAGATATCAATACGCAAGAAGAAAAAGTATTTGAAGTAGATGAAAATGCTGATGTGAGCAATTTGATACCTTATCAAGATGGTTTTTTAGCGAATGACTATAACGGCATTTTGTACATAAACGTTTTAACAGGCGAAGTGAAAAAAATATCTTCAGTAAATAATTTGCGTTCTATCGCAGTGGATAATCAAGATATATATGCAAGAAAAGAAGATCGCATATTTAAAATCGATGGGGATAAATCAACTGTTGTAGCATATACGAAGGCAGGTATTGAAGATTGGAGCACCCCTCGAGCACTCATTCAAGATGGCAAATTTGTATTTGGTGTGGACAATGCCATTTATAGTGTTTCTGTAACAGAGCCTCTCCCAACCACCACGCTTAAAATTGCAGGCGATATTTATATGATGGATGATGCTTTGAAAGCATTCGCAGATAAAAATCCTGGTGTGCCCGTTATTCGCTTGCAGGATGTGTGGCCTGAAAATTCTAAAGAATTAGCTGACCATATGAAGAGCGCAGAAAGCGCAGATATATATGCTTTACCTTTAAACTCTTTCAATTTAAACTTACTTAAAAATAAGGATTATGTTTTGGAACTGGACAGCAAATTGGTAGAAAACATGTATCCTCAGTACACAAAGAGCGTGATGGTAGATTCAAAGCTATATGCGCTGCCTATGGGGATGTACGCACAGACATACGGTGTCAGCCCTTCTGCTATTAAAAAGATTGGCCTTACAGAAGAGGATATCCCCACAACCTACTATGAACTTTGTGAGTTTATCGATGCTTGGCAGACAACATACAGAGAAAATTTCCCTGAAATGACGCTGTTTAGAGATATGAAGTATATAAACTTAAAAGAAATACTCACAAGAGAAATATTGCAAAACCATGAAATTCAGCAAAAAGCTTTAGGGGAAGACATTGACTTTGCTTCTGATGACATGATCAAAACCTTTGAACGCATTGAAAAAACGGACTTTTTCGGATTTTGGTCACCAGATAATACAGAAGAAGATGGTGCAATAGATGATGGATATGGTGTGACAGAAGATGGAACGCCCAATGCACTTTTCACAAACTATTCGGATGTTACTCTGCAACAAAGTGATATGGATTTTAGACCCATGCCCCTTGCAGTTTCTGAAAATGTGCCTCCTTGTATTCTCGCTGACATAACGGTTATTGTGATTAACCCAGCCTCCAAAAACATAGAACAGGCAAAAGAAATGCTCTCCTTGTACACACAAAACATGGATGATAGAAGTAAGATTTTGTGGTATCAAAATGAAAACACCCCCATTGTAAACGAATATGCCATGAAATTCTTGAAAAATTACGATGCAGGGATTGCAAAATATAACGAGCTCTATCAAGCAGCAGATGAAGATACACAAGCTCTTTTAAATGAATATAAGACGTTGGAAAATTATGCAGATACAAAAAAACATTACGAAGATCATAAGTATCAAGTTTCTGAAAAGAGTATTTTGGATTATCAGAAAAATCTGCAATATTTTTATACTAAAACTGCCAGTTACTTCGATTGGAGCAACGAAGATGTTGAAAAACTTCTAAATCGCTTTAGAGATGAAAATATGGATGCACGTAGCTTCTTGAAAGAGTTACAGCGCAAAGTGGAAATGATGATGATGGAAGGCGAATAAATTTTAAGAGTCCTCTTGTAGAAAGTGCGTGTTTACAAGAGGATTCTTTTTTAATATGTCGAATATATAAAGTGGATGTTAAATGGAAAAGGAGATACAATATGCGTTATATAAACAAT
Organism: uncultured Oscillospiraceae bacterium; assembly: GCA_964439755.1. Taxonomy (GTDB): domain Bacteria; phylum Bacillota; class Clostridia; order Christensenellales; family Aristaeellaceae; genus CAYTPJ01. Next base: position 425 of record CAYTPJ010000015.1, on the reverse strand, counting down.
CAGCCAAAAAACAAAAATATGCTTTCCAAATCCAAAATATTTGATACTTTATTAGAGGATGAATTTGAACAGGCAAGTAAAATATTTAATGATACACGGTCTAAGTTATACTCAGAGGATGCAAGCGATAAAATATTTTTTACTTCTTCTGTATTCTTTGAGCATGTATTTTACGCAACAACGTATGATCAAGAAATATATGCAACTATAGATGGCGTATGGAAAAAAATATGGCAAGCAACTCAAAAAGAAAAAAAGGAGAATGCAGATATATTTATATTTGCCTCCAAGGATCATGTTTACTTTTTGTATCATAAAAATGGAGCATTGTACAGACTGAATAAAGTGAACAACAAGTATGTAGCAAATCATATATGCACACTTAACTTAGATAACTGCATTGTGTATGAGCTGGATACGAATGG
>CAYTPJ010000014.1:0-25783 GCA_964439755.1 uncultured Oscillospiraceae bacterium | reverse complement strand
GTGCGATCATCGTTTCAGGTACGGTGGACATGCCCACGGCATCTGCCCCCAATGTTCTAATCATTCTAATTTCAGCAGGTGTTTCGTAAGTGGGGCCAAGCATCCAGCAATACACACCTTGTTTTAAGTCAATGTTTTCTTCCTTAGCGCTTTCTTCTGCCAAGGCACGCAATTTTTTGTCATACGCATACGTCATATCCTGGAAACGAGGGCCAAATTCTTCCATATTTTCGCCCTTCAAAGGGTTTTTGCCTGTTAAATTGATATAGTCGGTCACAAGCATCAAATCCCCACTTTTAAAGGAAGTGTTCACGCCCCCTGCTGCATTGGTCAAAATCAACTTTTGCACGCCAAGCAAACGCATCACACGGATGGGCATAGCAATTTTATCCAACTTGACCCCCTCATACGCATGAAAACGGCCATTCATTAAGAGCACACGCTTGCCCATGAGTGTGCCAAACACAAACTTGCCTGCGTGCCCTTGCACAGTTGTTTTAGGAAAATTCGGAATGTCTGCATATGAAATTTCCTTTTGATCTTGCACATTGTTTGCAAAATCCCCCAAGCCACTGCCCAGCACAATGGCAATATCTGCACGGCCACATGCATTTTCAATCACTTCAGCCGCCTTTTTAATGTCCTTATAAGAATCCATTTTTTACCCCTCCAACGCTTTTAAATAGGATGTTGCACCAAAATTTTCATCTATACCAAATAGCTCGGCAATCGTTGCCGCTGTGTCTGCAAAAGTGCTCCGTGTGCCCAAGTCAATCGCCTTTTTGATATCCTTTTTATATACAAGCAAAGGCACATACTCCCTTGTATGGTCTGTGCCCTTATACGTAGGGTCACACCCATGGTCTGCTGTGATGATGAGCAAATCATTTTCCGTCAATGTGTCTATAATTTGAGGCAAAGCTTGGTCAAATGTTTCGAGCGCATTTTTATACCCTGTCACATCTCTCCTGTGCCCATAGAGCATATCAAAGTCCACCAAATTGACAAAGCACAAACCGTTAAAAGAAGTGTGCATAAAGCGCAACATGCTTTCAACACACGCTTTATTGCCTGCTGCGTGCTCTGACTTCGTGATGCCTTTAAAAGCAAATATGTCTTCAATCTTCCCAACTGCGAGCACATCATTGCCATTTTCTTTTAGACAATCCAAAATCGTCTTTTGAGGAGGCACAAGAGAAAAATCCTTTCTTCTCTTTGTTCTTTCAAAATTTTGTTTGTTTGTGCCCACAAAAGGCCTTGCAATCACACGCCCTACCCCATGTTCCCCCACGAGCATTTCTCTTGCAATTTCGCAATAATGATACAACGTGTCAATGGGCACAATGTCTTCATGTGCTGCAATTTGAAACACGCTGTCTGCTGATGTGTACACAATAGGGTACCCTGTTTTCATGTGTTCTTCGCCCAAATCTTCTAATATTTTGGTGCCCGAACAAGGAATGTTCCCAATCACCTTGGTGTGTATTTTTTCTTCAAAGGCTTGGAGCACGCTTTGTGGAAAGCCGTTTGGATAGGTGGGGAAAGGTGTTTGAAGCGTTACCCCTGTCATTTCCCAATGCCCTGTTGTCGTGTCTTTGCCTTTGGATTTTTCCATCATTCTGCCGTATGCGCCACACACTGGCACATCTACTTTTTTTCCAAAGTTTGGAAGGTTTGAAAGCCCCAAGGCAAACATATTGGGGGTGTTTAAATCAGCTGTATCTACAATGTGCCCCAATGTATTTGCGCCCTCATCGCCATATAAATGTGCATCTGGTAGCGCTCCTATGCCCACGCTGTCCAGCACAATGAGCAACACTCTTTTATTCTGCATGGTGTATGTCCTCCTTTTAAAAAGTACCTTTTTCAATGTATTCTTCTAAGCACCAATTATTGTCACGCATAATTTGGCTATGCGTTTTCCCCACATAGCGAATGTGCCATGCTTCTGCAATAAAGCCTGTAATGTCTTCCTTATCCTTTTGATAACGGATAACAAAGCCATAATCCCAACAATTTTTGTGCAACCATGTACACTCTTTTGTGCCCAAAAAAGTGGGTGTGTTGGGCACAGTGATGTCAAAAGCAAGCCCTGTATGGTGTTCACTCGTACCCGGCACTGCTACTTGCTGTTTGGTTGCAGAAAGGGCAAAACTCTTGCTGTTGCCCTTGTCCACATAGCTTTGCACCCTGTTGTCAAAAAGTTTTTTTTGATACCCAATGCTCCTATACCCTGCGCTCACCTGCCAGTTTGTAACGCCCTCTTTGTGCGCTTGCTCTAACATTTCTATGAGTGCATCTACGCTCTCTTTCACTCCTTCAATTTGGCTCCCTTTGATTTTAACCAAGGAAGAAGGGCACACGTTTTTAAGAAGCACAAGGTTAGAAGGCTTATAATCGTCTGCCACAGGGTGCGCTTTGTTTACAAGCAAAGATTTGTTGTTGCTGATGAGCTCCTGAGGGCTTGGCGTAGGAGGGGGCACAAACGCTTGTGCAGAGTCTGAAAAAAGTGCGTTATACGTATCTTTCCCCACAATGCCATCTGCTGTTAACCCATGCTGTTTTTGAAACAGCATCACAGCTTCCTTGGTGCCATTGCCAAACTGTCCATCCACCGTGCTTTGATAATAAGAGAGTGCTTTTAAGCGCTCCTGAATGAGCGACACGCTTTCCCCTGTCGAGCCATTTTTAAACAACAATGTAGTAGGTGCAGGAGAAGGTGTGGGCGCACTTGGATCTCTTGTAACACTCACCAATCGGGGTGCCACCGTCGGTGTGGGCGTTAAAGAAATTAAATAATCATATCTTTCTTTTTTGCTCAATGCGTTTAAACCAAAAAATGCCATGAGCAATAATAATGCTGAGAGTAAAAGGATAAAAACAGGTGTCGGGCTCTTTCTTTTCTTTCTTACCATATGTACCTCCGTTCATATTGTAAACACGTATATTATACAATATCCTACAAGGTATGTCAATCAAAGAGCGCAAAAACACGCTGTTTCTAAATCTTTTTACATCTTTTTATTTTTCTTACCTTTTACAGTCCATTTTGAATACACGTGTGCATCTGGTCTATGGAGTCAAACCCCATCCCATGCGTTAATTTATCCTGTGTTTCTTCGTCAAAGTCCGTAATATCATAGTCCAAATCAGATATCCATGCCATATAGTCCCCTTCTTTGTTTTGGTACACGGCAAGTTTGCCCGTTTCATTGTACATGAGTACAAAGTGTAAAGGGCAGTAAAGAGGCATAGTGCGCTCCATATGCACTTTATCTTTTGAATACAGCGTGCACTGCCATTCCTTGTACACTTGTTCAAATGCCTCCTTATCCAGCCCAATCACGTGTGCAGGTGCTTTCATGCGCCTTGTCACTTGGTGTGCACAGCGTGCATAGCACATAGACTGTGTGATTTCACAATCAGGCAATATGCAGGTGCCCTTTTCGCTCGCATCTTCCACCCGTTCATTGGGCTGTAAAAAGGCCCCTGCAAATAAAAACATCAATGTAAGCAAAAGCACAATGCCACAGAATTTCATATTTTTTACAATTAAAAGCAGTTTTTTCCCTTTTTCACTCATATTTTTCACCTCTTTTTTATATTGTCCTACTTGATAATAAAACATACTTGTGTTATAGTGAATAAGTAAAATTTATTGCAAGGGGACAACATATGAAAAAAGCGATTATTTTCGACTTAGATGGTACACTCATTAACTCTTTACCAGACATTGCGTATTCTATGAACAAAGCACTCACTGCGTATGATTTACCCACCTTCCAAGTACAAGAATATCAATATAAAGTGGGCAATGGTGTGTTCAACATTGCAAAGCGCTCAGTGCTCGACCACACGGAGTGTTTAGAAGGTGTGCTCAAACTCTATATGGAAGACTATGCGAAAAATTGTAGCGTGCACAGCTACGCTTATGATGGCATTGTAGACATGCTCCATGCTTTAAAAGCCCACAATATCAAAGTTTGCGTGTTCAGCAACAAGGATCAAGCAGATGTTGAAAACGTGTTAAAGCACTATTTCAATGATTATCCCTTTGCATTTATCAGAGGGCGCAGAGAAAATGTGCCTCTAAAGCCGGATAAAACAGGGGCAGAGCTCCTTTTGAAGGACTTGAACTTGAGCAAAGACGAATGTTTCTTCTGTGGTGACACGATGATGGACATGTGCTGTGGCAAAGATGCAGGAATAGATACCATTGGTGTTACATGGGGGTTTAGACCTCGTGAAGAACTCGCTCAAAACGATGCCTCTTTCATTGTGGACACACCAGAACAATTGCTCCAAACGATATTAAACAGCTAAACATAAAAGGCGTATTTCTCTTTCGTACATTGCGAAAAGAAATGCGCCTTTTTTTATTCTGCCTTTTTATTCTTCTGTACAATCCATTAAATCTTTAATGGACACACCTTCTAAATAGTCATCCATACATTTAGAAAGGCCTTGCCACAATTTGAGCGTTTTGCAGTGCGCACTCCGAGGGCAAGCACTGTTTTCCTCCAAACACTTTACAGGCGCTGTGCCCCCTTCTGTCAGCTTTAAAATACGTAACACGGATATTTCTTCAGGGGCAACCTTTAACCGATATCCCCCATTTTTGCCTCGAAAACCTTCCACAATATCTGCTTTTGATAAAATAGAAAAAATGCTCTCCACATATTTTTCAGATAGATTTTGCTTTTCTATAATTTGCTTAATGGTCACAAGCTTGGCTTGCTCTTGCAATTCTGCCAAATCTACCAAAACACGCAGTGCGTACCGTCCCTTCGTTGAAATCTTCATCTTGCATCCCTCTCCTTGTTTTCCAATAGTATACCACATTTTGTGCTTTCAAGCAATGCTACAATACGTTAAAATATGCTCTTTTTTTGTTTTCAGTCTTGTTTCGCTTAATCTGGTTGATAAAGAACGAGCACATTGCCCACTTTGACTTGGTTTTTCACATGTTCAGACACTGTGAGGCGCTTTAACCGTTTATGCATATAACACACCATGGTGGAAGAAGGGCCACCATCTAAATTGACTGCATATTCTGCATTCAAATCCAGCGCAAGTTGCTTGGTTTGCTCTATTGTGATCCCTCTCGACTGCACATCATTGCCCTCTACAAAGAGAAAGAAATATGTGTGATCCTTTCTTGTACCTACAACGTTGCGTGGATGATAGGCATAAAAATAGTCCTTATCTTCTGTTAAGTGCGCTGTGGATGTTGCCTTTTGTCCTTGTTGCACAAGCAAAGGCCCAAAGTCTGGGCGCCCTCCTCCTGTCAATGTTTGAACACCTTGAAAGCGTGCATTCATGGCAATATGAATTTCTATCTCATCCCCCTTTTGAAGCTGTGCAAGCATTTTTTGCTTTTCTCCAATGGCTGACAAGACCATGTGATTTTTCGTTAGTTTAATATGCCCATTAGAAGAAAAATAAACTGCTTTCCCCACAACAGTGGTAAAAGGCATCAAAGTATCTTCTGTAAAAAAGCGCACTTCTGTGCCTCCTTTTTCTGTATGCGTATTATAATAATAATCAGGCGTATAGAGCACAAGTTCATTGTTTTGATATGCATCATACGCATTTTGAGGGGCACACTTTTTCCTTTCCACATCTTTTCTTGCAAAGTTCACACCGTCTATTTTTACATCTTGAAAGAGCACTTCGCCCTTTCTTTTTACAGTCAATGCAAACGAAAGCTGAGGGGTATCGATCCTTACTTCCCCATTGTCTAACATACCCACACAATAACCCTCGTTGAACATGCCCCCTGCAATCACTCTGCCCTCTTTGATCTGTGCTCCCAGGGTGCCCCCTTGCAACATGTCAAAAAAATCGCCATTGACTGCACAAATAATATCTCCGTGTAATTTTTTACCCTCTTTTTTTACAAGCAAAGTAGTTTTTTCCCTTGCATTGTGCAACACATGGTTTTTATACAAAGTAGTGAGCCTTAATGCGCTGTTTTCGTTTCTATCCACTTCTATTAGAAACACGCTTTGTAAATCGCCTGTATTTTTATCCACAAGGTCATATCTTTTAAGTTCCACCCCTTTATGAAGGGCATATTTTTCTTCCTGCACTACATCAAAATCAGTAAAAGCAAGGGATATAAAAGGGAGGCTCAACATGATGATACATAGCACAACAGCTGTACACTTCTTCATTTATACTTTTCCTCCTTAAATTCATTTGAAAATTTCTCTACAATATACAGTATAAACAAAAGGTATATGCCTGTCAAGCGTTGTTTTGCTTGACAATTGTAAAATTATGTATTAGAATGAAAGCAATCAAAATTTATGGAGGTATTTGCATGAAAAGGGATTTTATACCCGATTTTAGGAACGTAGAACAAGCAGCAAGAAACATTGTGCCCCAGCGTATGCCCCTCTATGAACACATTATCAGCTTTGAAATGATTGAAAATATCACAAATGAAAACCTTGCCCCTCTTATGTTTTCAAACAATGAAACAGACAGAGTGGAAGGGTGCAAGAAGTACTGGGATTTTTTCAAAAACATGGGGTATGACACAGCGAGCTTTGAATTTTGCGTCTGTGGTGCGCTCATCAATGGGGGCGCATTGGGCAATCACAAAGAAGGCGCGATTAAAACACGTGAGGACTTTGAAAAATACCCTTGGGCAGAAGTTGAAAAACGTTTTTTTGACATCAATGTGCCTTTAATCAAAGCATTTACGCAAACATGCCCCCCTAATATGCGTGCTGTTGGGGGCGTGGGCAACGGCGTGTTTGAGTGCGTGCAAGACTTGGTGGGCTACATAGACTTGTGTTACATTAGAAGCGATGATGAGGACTTGTACAGAGATTTATTCTTCAAAGTGGGCGACATGCTCAAAAATATTTGGAGTAAATTTATGGACAACTATGCAGATGCATACTGCGTGATGCGTTTTGGAGATGACTTGGGGTTTAACACCATGGCGCTCATTCCAGATGATGACATCAGGCAACTGGTTATCCCCCAATACAGAAAAATCACAGATATTGTGCACAGCAAAAACAAGCCCTTTTTGCTCCACTCGTGTGGCAACATCTTTTCCGTATTCCCTGACATCATAAAAGATGCCAAGATTGATGCCAAGCACTCCAATGAAGACGGCATTGCACATTTCTCTGTTTGGGTAGACAAATTTGGCGACAAGATTGGCAACTTTGGAGGGGTGGACACAGATATTCTATGCTCTAAATCCCCCGATTACATCGAAAAATATGTGCTCGATTGTTTACATAAGGTGGATAAAAAAGGAGGCATTGCTTTTGGTAGTGGCAATTCCATTCCTCCTTATGTAAAAACAGAAGGATACCTCGCCATGGTGGAAGCAGTGCGCAAATATAGAAAAGATTACGAATAACAGTAAATATTAAAAAAAGCAAGGAAATGCAAAATGCACGTCCTTGCTCTTTTTTTATTTAGTTAAAGCACTGATTCATTTGGATATAGTCATTGGGGCCACGTTTAAAACGCTTTTTAAGGTCATCTTCATCCCCAGTGTATGTATAGCATGCCCACACATTGTGAGACCCCATGCCTGCGCCATTGTACTTGGGAACACGTGGAAATCTACTGCGATAGAGGTTTAAATGCATCGTGCGTTCACGCTCGTCATCTTCGTCAAAATCATAAATGGTAGGGCCTGGAAGCTCGTCTTTTGGCACGCCCATTTCAAACAGAATGGTGTTTTGAAACTCTGTGTGTGACACAGGCGCACTGTTCTTCTTGATCTTATCACCATGTTGATTTTTTTGTTTCACAAAGTGAATGACCTGCATGTTGCCTTTTTTGTCGCCATGGTCAGCTGTGATGATGATGGTTGAATTATCATACACGCCCAATCTCTTGAGTTCATCCAAATATGCCTTTGTGATTTTAAGCCATGCATAGCACTGGTCTGTTAAAGTGGATTTATTCACCGTTTCAATATTTTTATTGACCGTGTAGGGATAATGCGCACCCTTTAAATGCTGAAAAATAAAGAAGTTCGCTCTATCACTTGTGTTTAAGCCATTTTCTTTGATGTGTTCATAGAAATCAACATCTGCTTTGATTTGCTGTCTTGGCACATCTGCGCTTACTTTTGCATAATTGTGAATTTTGCCAATTGCTTCTTCTTTAAGCCCTGCATTGACGGTAGATAAATCATACATGTGCAGTTCATAATTGTACTTTTGCATTTGATCATACAAGTTATTAAAGCTGTCGCTTGTCCATGCATCTTTAAACCATTGACCGATGGAAACCTCGTTGGAATAAGGATGCCCTGTCACCATATGTGTGATGGAAGGATATGTGCCTACATATGTAGAGTCACAGTTATCATAATATGTAAAGTCAGGGAACATATCCAGCGCATCTGGATATTTTTTGAGCATGGTGTTTAAATAACTCCTTGCAAAATAGTCCAGCACAAGGACAATCACATTTTCCTTACTACTCACTGTAAATTGTTCGTCCACAAGAAAGGTGTAATTACTGCTTTCTGCTACATTATTGATGCTGTTCCAAACAACGCCATTTTTATTGACAACCTTGTCCGTATACATCAAATCATACTGGGATTGGGTTAAAATGCCCGTTTCTTTGAGACCATTTTCTTCTTGAAATCTCTTAATCACTTTGACCATAGCGTTATTGCATTCGTCAGAAAATTGGTTGTTTGTTTCATAGTATTGAAGGGCGTACAAGCGATGTTTGATTTCAATTACCTTGTCTCCTTTCATGCCTTTTTCAAGCACGACTGCATCTTCTGCCAAAACAGAGAAAGGCAAAGCGCTCAAAAAGAGCACACAGACCACAAGCAATGATAAGAATTTCTTCATATGAGTTCCTCCTAAATTTCATTTCCATTATTAGAACGAAATGGCAACACATTTTATTCCAATTGAAAGTTAATTTTCATCCTCATTATTGATTTCTTGAATTTCATCTTCCACAACTTTGTTTTTGTTTTCATCAATACCCAAAGTTTTGGTCACTTTGTGCTTGGCTTTTCTCCACCAAATGGCAACCACAGCACTGAGTGCAACAGCCACACCTACAATGGCTTGAATGGTGTAGGTAGAAACACTTGGGTCAGTGTATGCGCTTGCGTGCGCTGTGCTCAAAATTAAAATACTGAGCACAAAGGAGCAAAGAAGTGTTTTTCTGTCTGATTTTTTCATTTTAATATCCCTTTCTTTTTATCCATCATTCTTCTTGGTCACACTTTTTTCTTTGAGAGATTTTATGATATAATCTGTAATCACTTTGGTGCTCTTACCAAAATTCGCTATGTACTTTTCTCTCAAAGCCAAAATGTTTTCTCTATACAAAGGTGCTTCTAAAAGAAGCTTTTCAACCTGTGTATCAATATTTGTTACGTCTTGCATTTTTACCCGTGCCCCCACTTGATCTCTGAGCAAAAATTCAAGTGGTTCAATGCCCAATTTTACATAGTCCTTGTTATTGATTTTTGGGGGTGTGTCTACAAAAATACAAGGTTTCAGAGTAGAAAATGCAAATTCGTATGCCGTGCCTGACCAATCTGTAATCAAAATATCTGATGTAAAGATGCTCTCATTCTTTGAAAAATCAAGCTCGAATAGGAGATTTTCATGTCCTTTATCTTTGTACCTGTTTACAATATCCTCCATTTTCCCCTTAAAGCGCTTCACATATTCAGGGTGTGGGCGTACTGTAATCAAATAATCTTTTGTAAACAATGCCTGTAAGAGATCATCTATACATGTATCCAAAATATTATCCGTTTGCCATGAAGGCGCAATGAGCACATGTTTTTTCTCGTGCGTTGTTTTTTCCATTGTGTCATATGCTTCTGTCAACTTTTCAAGCTGGCTATATCCACAAGAAATGAGCTTTTTATGTTTGGTGTGATAAATTTCCTCATGCTTTCTAATTTCTTCTTCCTGAAAATCACCCACCATACATATTGTATCATATGCGTCAAGTGCTGCGCAATTGAGTACCATATGCGTGCTCAAGGGATAGTGAAACAGATATACATACTCTATATCTTTGCGCACATAACTGCGCTTATAGTGGTACGTTTGAAGGTCTGGCATCGTCATGATCACCATGTCTGCATCCATTTTCATAAACAGCGTGATGAGCTTTTTTTCACCAATATAATATGCTTTTAAATGCGGATTTTGAAGGGCAATATCAAATATTTGATCCTCTATATCGCTTGTTACATAGTGAATGGTGAGGTTTGTGCGCTTGAGTAAGCTTTCAATGATATCTTGATAATATTTGTAAAAGCCACTTTTTTCAGAGTAAAATACAATGTGCTTGTTGACCACTGAAAAGAATTTTTTATAATCCTCTTTTTCTCTTTTGTTGCGCCTTTTTCTTTCTTCCTTGGGCACATCATTTCCAATTGCATGAAGGGCATCAAGCTTTTCCTTGCTCTCTTGTAAAAGAGCATAGTCCACATATTTTTTAGGGTTGATGAAGTAATTTAAAATGTACATTTGAGCAATAGCAAATAAATTGCTCAAAATCCAATAAAAAGCAATGCCCACAGGCACGAAAAGGCCCAAGTACAAAGAAATAGATACGCTGAATATCATCAAACCATACTTGTTTAAATTGCCCTGTTCTCTTTGAAGCACATTGCTCTTATTTTGAAAATAGCACAATAGCCATGCAGAAAACCCAGCCAAAAGGGGCACAAAAACAATGGACAAATCCTTGTAAGGAACGCTCGTTAAATCAAGAGATAAAAAGGTCATATTAAAAGCATCAAACTGCGCATATGCCTCTTTTAACGAAGAAAATTGCGCTGTCATTTGCTGAAAAGTCGGTGTAAACAAAGCGTTTTTATACGTGTGCAGTACGTTTATCTGCGACACATGCTCTTGTTGCAATAAATCAAGCGTTTTGTTTGTCAAAAGCGTAATTTCTTCTTGTGGCAATTGGAATATGTAAGTCATGGGATTGTTGATTACTTCTACAAGCCCCATAAGCAGTGCAATTTGGATAAAAAGTGGTACTAAACTCATAAAAGGATTGTACTTTTCTTTTTTAAACAGTGCGCTCTGTTCTTGTGCAATCCTGTCTAAATCACCATAATTTTCAGCCTTAATAAAGTTGATATAAGGCTGCATTTTAACAACTTTAATGCCGTTTTTATGCACATACACGCTCACTGGTATCAACACAATTTTAGATAAAAGGGTAAAGAACAAAATAGCCAAACCGTAATTGTGAAACATACCATACAAAATACGCATGACTGCCCCAAAAGGTATACCGATTAGAGATGCCAAACTTTCCATTCCGTCTTGCCTTTCTATTTGTATATTTCTTTAGTTAAATGACTCTGTTAAAGGGTAAATCGCTGTGGGTTTACGGCGAATTTGCTTCCTTAAATCCTTCAAATCCCCTTCATAGGTGTACTCATACATCACGTTATGCGTACCAAATGTTGTACTGTTGTGTTTGGGCACTTTTTTATATTGTGAATCTACAAAATTGCGCATCACAGAGCGTTCACGCTCATCATCTTCTTCAAAATCATAAATAGAAGTCAGATTATTTTGCTTTTTGACATTTTCAAGCCCTGCATTTGTTAAAATTGTGCCTTCAAAATCAAGGTGCGAAATGGGTGCATTGGTGACAGCCATTTTTTCCTTCTTAGCACCTTTTTCTTTGATGAAATAAATCACCTGCATATTGTTTTCCTTGTCCCCATGGTCAGATGTGATGATGATGGTGGCATCATCATACAAACCCTTTTCCTTTAGCACTTCAATATATTCGTGTACAATTTTAAGAGAGGCAAAAGCCGTTGTCGTAAGGTCAGACTTTTTTACTTCTTCCACATCTTTAGATAAAATGTAGGGTTCGTGTGCACCCCCTAAATGTTGCACCATAAAGAGGTTTTTGTCGCTGTTTTCTACCGTTAGCCCTGTATCTTTGAGCTTTTTATAATACTGCGCATCAATCACAATGTTTTCTTGCCCTTGTACTTTTGTGTTTGAAATTTTCAGATATTCTTCAGCAGGGATTTCTACATATTTTTTCAGCACATGAGGAAAAAGCCTAAAGCATGAAAGGCGTGTCATACATTTCATCAATTGTTTTTGATTCACAATTGTTTGAACGGGCAATTGTTCTGTATCTAACAAATTATCCAGTTTTCCCCCTGCAAACTGCAAACCCAAAGCACGAGGCGAACGAGAAAAAAGACGTGTTTCAAAGTTATTGTTTTTTAATGCGCTATAAAAATTTCCTGCCTTTTCCCCTTCCCATGCACTCTGAAACCACGCATCAATTTTCACATTCATATCAAAAGGTTTGCCTGTCATTAAATGAGCAATAGAGGGAAAAGTGCCAATATACACGGGGTCACAATTGTTGTAATAGGTAAAATCTGTAAAATAATCTTTTGCTTCTTCATATTCATCCAAGACATCATCATAATATGTATTTGCAAAATAATCGAGCACAAACACAATCACATTTTGATTTTTTGAAACATTCATTTGTGTATCGCCATTGAGCACATACTTGGGCAACGTACTGGAGTTGGTAGCAGATGCTAAGGACACTGCAAAAGCAGACCCTTGCATTAAGAGAAGCAAACAGCTCAAACCCAGCACAATATTTTTATAATATTTCTTTACGCACACCACAGCGAGCGCAACAGCAAGTAAAATACCAACATAAATGAGTGCATTGGGCACATTGTTGTATTCAAACAATGTCCAATCAGTAAGCCCACCTTCAAACAAACCAAGGTCAATGTTTAAAAACATATTTTGTACATAGCTTGCAACGCTCACACCTGTTACAAGCCCCAAAAGCACACGAAACCATGTGCCTTTAAACAAAGCTATGATCAGTGTTAAAACCACAGTTGACAGTGCAAACAGAATCACTAAAGGAAAAAGTGCCTCTTTTACAGGAAAAGGAAAGTCATTGGGGTTAGAAAAATATACTTCTATGCTCCCCCAAATAAAAAACATAAAGCTGAGGAGGGCAGAGGGTAAAAGTGCGATCAGTGCTTTTTTAAAGTAGGGCATTTCCTTTTTTGTGCTTTGCATGTATATTCTCCCTTTTATCGTCTTATTGATTTCATAGATAAAATAAATCATCTGTGAAAAACATACGTTTTATCTTTCAATACACAAAAACAGTGTCTTTGCGTCTCTATTATTATATAATAAAACACAAAGAAAAGCAAGGTTTTATATACCAAAAGAAGATACAATTTAAAAACTGCTCAAGTTCAATACTCAAGCAGTCATACGGACAAAATCAGCCTATTTCCAGTAGCAAAATTTTATGTACTTGCTCATTCAAATACATTGACAGCGCCAGGTGTAGGGGTTAAGCAAAAAGCCCATGTGTTATCGTCCTTGCGTGCATAAGAAACATCTTTCTGCTGTTGGTCAAAGCGCACCATATCAAAAATTTCTTCTTGATAGGAGAGCACCACTTTTTCCCCAGCAGAGCTTAACTTGTAAGGCACACAAATTTCAATATCCCCATTTTCCAATGTTGTGATTTTTTCAGTGCCAGAAGCAAAAATAATCATATAGGCGTTGGCTTTTAACGTCACACCCTTTGGAAAAACAAACTTATCCAAGGTCTTTTTCCCATCTGACAAGCAAAGCCCTTCTAAGTCAATATCTTCATCAGAAGTATTGTACAACTCAATCCAGTCATAGTCTTCTCCATCGCTTGCATTGAGCGTATCTCCATTAGATGCCATGAACTCATTGATTCTTACAGAAGTAAAATCACGGCTCAAAGCAAAAGAAGAAGTCAAAGAAAACACGAGAAGAAGCGTTAATACAAGTGCAATACATTTTTTCATGAAATAAATTCCTCACTTTCAGATTGGGGTAATTCTTATACCTTTTTCATTATACCACTAATCAAAGGATATTGACAAGCTTTTTTTGCTTTTGAAATGTAAAATTTTATTCTACATATTTCCCCATGTACCACCCTGCAATACATCCTTTTTTTACATACGCACCAAAAGGGTACGCTTTTATCAGATGCACATGCTCATTTTTTTGAATAGGTAGAAGATAGTCTGTAAAATCCATACATGCTGTTTTTCCGTTTTCTGTGTAAACAAAGTCCTTTGGCACAGATATTTTTTCGCCTTGGTGTTCAATTAAACAAGAAATTTCACTTTCTAAAAGTACCTTCACAAAACGATTTTCCCAGTTAATATAATGCGAAGTAATGGATGCATTCTGATTTTCTAAACACGTAATATTTTTCAAAAAATCTTTAAAATATAACGTGTACTGTGCCTCTTTTTCATGTTCAAACACAAGCAAATTGAGTTGACCTTCTTGCTTAATGCTCACGCCCCCATCTATGCTCAGCACGTTTTTTTCTTTTGAATAAAAGGGGGCAAAATCCGGGAAATTCTCATGATACAGTGTTGCAGGATAATGCCCTACAATGAGCATTTTATGAAAACAAGGGGCATCGTGCAAAAAACCATCCCACTTTAAAATATCAGGCAAAAAAGAACCTTGATAGCTCTCCACATCCTCAGTTTTTAGCCCTCCATGCACAAATATTTTATGTTTTGTTACAAGAATAGCAGGTAAAGACGAGAGAAAATCAAACACATTTTTAAAGTGTACTCGTATTTTTTGAAGTGCGCTTTGAACATCCATTTCTCTTGTGTATGAAATGGAAAGGCCCTCACACATTTCATAAAATAAGCTTGCATAACCATGCTCTATTTGATAAAAAGAATAGCGCAAAATATCTTCATGCACCTTTTTTTCATTGGACAGAAATTGTGCATACTTCCAATAATCTACATTGCCAAGCAGAGGGTAGACATTGCCTTTTGATGACAAATGTATAATGGTTTGGAGTGTCTTTAGGCTGTTGCCCCCTTTTTCCACCATATCCCCTACGATGACCAATATGTCAGTGCTTTTAAAATCTGCTTCTTGGAGCAAACTTTCCAAAGCGTCCCCTTGACCGTGTATATCAGACACCACAAACACACGTGTATCTTCTTTTACATCCAAATATTGAACTTTAGCAGACAGCGTGTAAGCAATGTTCTGCTTTTCACTTTGATTCAAGGAGCTCTCCTCCTTGAGAATGGTCGGTTGAATATGTCTTGTCCACTGTGGTTTTGAGCTTAGAATTTTTCCTGCGTTCGTTTAGTTTTTCCAAGAACAAATCTTCGTCAATGGGCAAGGTCACCATTTTGTTTAAGAAAGAAGAAAGGTGCATAGCGTTTGAAAGCATCAAGCCGTTGATTCCTTCTTGACCTTTTGCAATCAAAGGGGTGCCCTTTAAAATATTGTTTACAAACGCACGAGTGACGGCAATATGCTGTTCGTTGATGCCATCCGTTTCCACCTTGACCTTTTCATACTTTGGTTTTTTATACGGGTCAGGACTTGTAACACAATATGTTCTTTCGTCCACAGGCAACTCAATCATATAAAGCTCATTGTTTTCACACAAAAGTGTGCCCTTTGTAAGCGTTATTTCTAAACGATTGGTGCCAGGCAAATCCCCTGTGGAGGTGACAAACACGCCTGTTGCGCCATTTTCATACTCTAAGTATGCCGTCACATCGTCTTCCACTTCGATATCGTGCCATTTTCCGTAATGACAGTGTGCCTCTACACGCACAGGCATACCACATAAATATTGAAGTAAATCCAACTGGTGAGGGCACTGGTTGAGCAACACGCCGCCCCCTTCGCCTGCCCATGTAGCACGCCAAGAGCCTGAATTGTAGTACGCCATAGAGCGATACCAGTCCGTAATAATCCAGTTGACACGCTTTAAATCGCCCAATTGTTTGCTGGATAATATTTCCTTCATTTTTCGATACACACAGTTTGTTCTCTGATTGAACATCATGGCAAACACAGTGTTTGTTTTGTCTGCCTTTTCGTTGAGCAAACGCACTTCTTTTGTAAACACACCTGCTGGCTTTTCGCAAAGCACATGAATATTTAAATCAAGCGCCATTTCGGATAAGCATACGTGTTCATAATGAGGCACAGCCACAATCACTGCATCGCACATTTTACTTTCAATCAAATCTTTGCCTTCTGTAAAGATCTGTACACTGTTTAAAAAATGTTCTTTTGCATAATTGCGCCTGTCCAAACGTCTGTCTGCGATTGCGACCAACACTGCGCCTTCCACTTTGTTTTGATATAAGTATTCTGCATGTTCTGTGCCCATATTTCCCAGTCCAATAACACCTATTTTCAGCATGTTTTTTCTCCTTGTATTTTTTTATAAACGAAAGAACGAGAATACTCTCGTCCTTTCCATTTTCATTCTTCTGTATTGGGCGTATTTTCAAATGTGGATTTTGTGACCAATGCTGAATAAATTCTATGGTCCTTTATCAGTTCCACTTGAATATGCAACATCACACAAGATCCTTCTTTAGGCATTTTGAGATCTTCTGTCACATATATATCTGCGCTCGGTGTTGTACCATTTTTGGGTATTTCAATGAATTGACTAAAGAACAAACCACTCAAAGTATCATAATCTTCATTCTCAGGCAATGTAATTTGAAGTGCTTCATTGATATCTTCTAAATAGGCTGACCCGCTAATTCTATACTTGTTTGAAGAAAGGGGTAAAATTTCGGCATCTTCATTTTCATCAAATTCATCATAGATGTCACCTACAATTTCTTCAAGCAAATCTTCCAGTGTCACAAGCCCAGATACCCCACCATACTCATCCACAGCAATTGCCATGTGCGTTTTCGTCAACTGCATTTGGTGCAAAAGTGCATCTGCTTTCATTGTAGAAGGCACAAAGTACGCATCACGAAGTAAGGCTGTCAAAGGTTTTTTATCTTCTTTATTTTTCACAACATTGAGCAAATAATCTCTTGAAAAAAGAATACCTACCACATCGTCCGTATCTTTGTCGTACACAGGAAAACGAGAAAGCCCTGTTGTTTCAATCGTTTGGATGATATCTTTTTCGCTATCTTCCAGCCACAATGTCGTCATGTCTGTTCTGTGCACCATACAGTCTTCTGCTGTCATGTCGCCAAAATCAAACACGTTTTCAATCATATCTCTTTCCGTATTCTCAATGCTCCCACTTTCGCCCCCTATGTCCACCATAGCACGAATTTCTTCTTCCGTCACTTGCTCTACTTCTTCTTCTTTTTGAACGCCAAAGAGCCGTAAAAAAGCAGAAGAAAGGAAAGAGAAAACAATCGTAAAAGGCTTTAAAACAAACCCCAACACGTAATACAAATTGTACATACTACATACAATTTTAATTGAATTTACTTTCCCAATCGAAGAAGGGATTTGCTTTAAAAACACACTGAATACAGGTGTCAAAATCAGGATGACAAGCCACATATCCAAATTGTTTTTTGCAAATGTTTGTGCACTAATAATCGCAAAACCTACAAGTGAAAAAGTACGCACCAACGCCAAAGCAAGCTTTGTAGGGCCTTGTTTGTGTAAAAGTGCTACAATCTTTTCATCATTCTTGCGTTTAAGACGTGTGTCGCTCGCATTGATGAGAGCAGAAGACAAGAGCTTTGCCACAAAGGCAAGTAAAAAAAGAGTAATGAGTAAAATCCATCGACCTATGGGTACGTCCAAAGAGATAACCCCCTAATAGTTTATTGCACAGTTTATTGTGCTTTTATTACAAAAACAGACAAACAAACAACAGGGCGCATTTTGTCGTCCTTTTCGTTGTTTGTTCGTCCGTTGTTTGTGTTCATTCTTTCTTTAAGCATCCTTTGATTTAAAAGTATAAATCAAATGCTCCTTACTTTTTGTTATTGAACCATTCTTCGGCATGATGAATGGAGGCTTTATGTTCTTCCATCATGGACATAAGTGCATGATGATAGGATTTCGCTGTATCTTTAAGCTGAGCAATTTCCTCTTTTAAAGCGTCACGTTGTTCTTTCAAAACATCCAAATCTTGCCCCGTCACTTCTTTTGCACGAGCAAGGATATGATCTGCTTCTTTTTTAGCATCTTGAATTGTTTGATCATACACTTTTTGTGCAGACTTTAAAATGCCCACAACATCTTGTGTTGCATCTTCTTTTGTGCTTTCTTTTTTAGATATTCTTTCTTCTTCCACTGCTTTTTTAGGCACAGGAATAGATGTTGGAACAACCTGAGGCACAGAAATAGGTGCTTGAACAGGTTGATTAAACACGGGTGCGCCACTTTTGGCTAAACGACTTTGTAAAGCAATGATTTCCTCTTGCATACCCACCATTTCGTCGCAAATATCATCCAAAAATTCATCTACTTCGATGGGGTCATACCCACGCATTTTTGTTTTGAATTCTTTTTCCTCAATCATGGTAACTGTAACGGACATGTGCTTATTCTCCTCTCATTATTCAGCAATTTGTTCTATATGATCCTCAGCATATCCATAAGAAAAGGGTTGCTTTTCAAAGGAAGGGTTTTGAGGTTCTGTATAAGTAGGCTGTCTATAAAACATGCCTTCATCATTTTCTCTGTCAGCAACACGGCGTTCAAACCCCTGTTCTTCATAAGAAGGTACAGGCTGTTTTTGATACCGTTGATAATCGGGCGCATACCGTGGTGCAGATACATTAGGGCGCACAGCACCGTTCATTTGCCCAGTCACTTGGTCTGCATATACGAGCACGCAAGCAGGGGCAATAAAGTAAGCGCCATATCTTGAAACTTTTGTAATGGTAGCAGAAAGGGAGAAACAAGCGCCCGACAAAGTATCCACATAACGGCGCATTTCAGCAGGATCGGAAATGCTGTCCATCACGACAATCAAGGCATCCCCTTTTCTTAAAAGATGAATAGCAACACGGCAATCATTGATACCACGCACGTTAATAATACGTGTGCTCCACTGTGTTTCAGGCTGTCTTTGCACATTTTGATCATTTGGAGTGGGAAATGGCAACACATTTTCTGCCATTTGTTCCTGATGATGCTGATCTGCACGGCGATTGCGCTGAAGGGGCATTTGAGATGCAAACTGTGAAAACATAGGAGGCTGTGGCTTCGCAGGCTTTTGGTATACAGGTTGGAGCTGTGGCTGTTGTTGGGGCTGTTGTTGAGGTTGATACATATTTTCTTGAGGCGCATAGTTTTGGTAAGGTGCGTTATTTGCATACATGTTTTGATTTTGCACATTGGGGTTTTGCATGTTCATCTGTTGAGGCTGAACATTTTGATACCCCCCTTGTTGCTCGTATGCAGGCGCAAAAGGGAATGCATTTTCCTGTGCAGGGTAATTTGCATTCTGATTTTGTGATTGATTTTGATTACCAGAAAAAGGTGCTTGTTGCGCACTTTCTTGTTCTGATTGCACTGGGTATGTATCGTCATAAAAGAAACGACTAAACAACCCGGAGGCTTTATCCTTCACCTTGTTCAAAAAGTTTGCTGCTGCCATCAGTGGAAGCCCTCCTTAGAAATTATCATCAAATAATTTTCGACCGATTCTAACCATCGTTGCACCACAGCGTGTTGCCAAGTGGTAATCGCCCGACATCCCCATAGAAAGCTCTGTGAGCAAATGAGGTGTGTTTGAAACGCATTTTAATTGTGTTAAAAGGTCTTTCGTCTGCGTAAACCATTCTATCCTCTGATCCTCTTCTGCGACCAAAGGGAGCATGGTCATAAGCCCTCTTACACGAATATTTTTTAAAGAAGCACAGTGAAGGTAAAAAGCTTGTAGTTCATGAGGCAACACACCTGCTTTTTGATCTTCCTTGGATACATTGACTTGAAGGAGAATTTCTTTTACAAGTGCTCTTTTTTGCGCTTGCTTGTTGATTTCGTCTGCCAAGTCCACTCTGTCCACAGAGTGTATCAGTGTGACATCTTCTATTATATATTTAACTTTGTTCGTTTGCAAGCGTCCAATCATATGAAATGAAAATTTTTCTTGCAATTTCGGCCATTTTTCCATGAAAACTTGCACTTTATTCTCTGCAAAGTCAGAAATACCCAAATCTTTTAAAGGCAACACCTCGTCAGCTGTCACTGTTTTGGTGACTGCAATCACCTTGGGCAAAGGGCAAGAAAGAGGTGTTTCTTTCCTTAGCGTGTCCATCACACGCATCACATTTTCTTGAAGCATGGCTTTCACCTCACAGAAAAATTAAAAGAGTTTGACACGCATACCTTCGTACAAATACCCTGCATTGTTGGGGATGATGTGCGTCACATCTCCTTCTGCACTAATTACAGTCACAGGCGTCCAGAAGTTATTGCCCATATCATCTGTAATGACTACGCCAATTTGACCATTTTGGCTGTACAAAGCACGTGTGGGCACTGTTAAACTGTCCACGTTTTCACCCAGTTGAACACGGCAGGAACGAATGTAGAGCACATTTTTTACATCTGCATCTTTTACATTTAGGCGCACGAGCAATTCGCCACCTGAACGTGTAAAGCTTTCTACCGTGGCATCTACCACCATGCTTTCAAAGCTTTCAATGAGCAGTTTGTATGTACGCCCCACAATAGGCGTCCAGTCTTTATCCGCTACGAGCATGAGCACCACCCAGTCATTGTTTTTAACCAGGCGATAAATATCCATCGTGTTCTTCTTTTTGCTTTCAGGCTCTTTGACTTTGCCTTGATACAGTGCACGCACTTCAGGAGGCGTAAACTCTGCATAGTTGGTCAAGTTGAGCGCTGCTTCGTAGCCGTCTGTATAGAAGCTTACAATACCGTCCAATGTTGCTGCGTATTGCTTTGTCCAGCTGGAAATGCGCTGAAGCTGTGTGTTTTCATCATCGTAAAGGCGTGTGAGCTTTTGGTCATCCGGATACTTTTGCTTGAGGTATGTGCGCCTATCTGTAAGCGCCTGCTTGAGCAATTGCTCTTGATTGACCAAACTGCCCATTTGCCCTGCAACGAGCTGACGCACTTCTTTGGCTCTATCTCTTACTGTCACATCGAGTGATGCAAGCTTCGCATCGTTCGATGCTGAATGAATGAGCACTTTGTGGTAATCGGTAATTTGATTGCGATATTTTTCGAGTGTTTGAAGCTCTCTCAAATTAAAACCTGATGTATACACTGTACAAATATTGTCTGTACGCTGTACATTTTGCCCTTCTTCTGCCTCGTAATCAATTTTAGATACCCCTTCTTGGGTATACACCGTTTCATTACGAACGATGAGCGCATCACCTTGATAACGAGAGGACAACGTACCACCTGTCACATACCCATGTGCGGCGCTTGAAGGCATGAGCATTTTATAAATCAAAAATGCAGAACCTATGAGCACCAATGCAACAAGGAACAAGCTCAAGGGGCGAATTTTCCTTCTTTTACCTCGTGGAATGCCTGTCCCTGGCGTTCTATACCCCTTTTTTTCTTCATTCTGTTCTTGCACAGGGAAAGCAGAAAAAGGGGGTGACTGTGTATCTTCAAAGCCTTCTGGCATAGGAGGCAAGGGTGCATTCTGCTGATTTTGATTGGGCACAAAAGATTGTTGCACAGCATTTGGATAAGAGGGAGGCATAAACTGAGGATCTATCTGCGCAGGTGGTGGCACAAGATTGCTCGCTTGCCTGTTCTGACTATTCTGAACAGGTGCAAACTGCAATTGTTCCTCGTCACCCATTGGGGGTTGGTTTTGATAAGGGGGGTGTTGCATGTATGTCCTCCATATAAAATCCTGATAAGCTATCCTACAAACACAAAATTTCTAAAAATTCAGAAATTTCTTCAAAAGGAAATAACTTAACCTTGACTTATTCGATAAAAGTTTTAAATATCCTCTAATTTTGATTAAAAAACTTTATATTTTGTTTATTGCCATTTCTGCACCTTTTATTCCACCTACGCAAGAGGACATAATGCCCCCTGCAGACCCTGCCCCGTCCCCCATCGGGTAAAGATTTTGAATGTTGGACTCTAATGTCTGCACATCACGGAGCATACGCACAGGGCAAGAAGATCGTGTTTCAGGCGCCGTAATCACGCTTTCTTCAAAGGCAAAGCCCTTTAATTTTTGATCAAGGAGCAAAATGCCCTCTTTAAGGTCAGATAAAAAAGGCTCATCAAAAAGTTTTCTAAAGTCCGAAAACACCACTTGATTGCAAGAAGGTGTTACGCTCTTGGCACCCTTGCTCTCTTTGCCTTTTAAGAAATCACCCACCAATTGTGCAGGAAGTGCATACGTGCTGTTTGTCAACTGAAAAGCTTTTTCTTCTAATTCCTTTTGAAATTCAAAGCCACTCAAAGGGTGTTCGCTCTTAAAATCATCTGTTTTGACATCCACGAGCACAGCAGCATTGGCATTTTCACCATCTCTTAAAAAATTGCTCATGCCATTTGTTACCACGCCATGTTTTCTACTCGATGCGTTGACCACCGTACCCCCTGGACACATACAGAATGTATACACCCCTCTGCCATCTTTAAGCTTGGAAGAAAGGTGATATTCAGCAGGAGGAAGGGCAGCGTTTTGCGCACTTTTCCCATACTGAACTTGGTTGATCATCTCTTGCTTATGTTCTATCCGAAAGCCCACTGAAAAAGGCTTTTTTTGCATGTGCACATTTTGTTTATACAGTGCATAGTGCGTGTCAGATGCGCTGTGTCCAATGCCGAGCAACACACAAGGAGAAAACATTTCTTTTTCTTCTCCATTTTCTTCATACACCACGCCTACGGCTTTTTCACCTTGAATTAAAAGGCGCTTAAATGTGCAAGAAAAGTGCACGCTACCCCCTAAACGAAGAATTTCTTTTCGGATATTTTGAACAACGGTGGGCAGTTTATCTGTGCCAATATGAGGCTTTGCGAGCGATAAAATTTCATTAGGCGCGCCATATTCCACAAGCGTTTCGAGCACAAACCTACACTTGTCGCTCTTTATGCCTGTGGTGAGCTTGCCATCTGAAAAAGCGCCTGCACCCCCTTCACCAAACTGCACATTGCTGTTTTCATCCAACACACCTGTTTTATAAAAGGTGTCAATGCTCTTTTTCCTACTATCCACGTCCAGCCCTCTTTCGAGCACCACAGGGCACAGCCCTTTTTTCGCCAAATAAAGTGCTGCAAAAAGGGAGGCAGGGCCTAAACCTACCACAATGGGTGGGAGGGGTATGTTTTTCTTGTTTTCTGTATGCAATACAAAAGCGCTTGCATTTTGAACACACGCAAAAGACCCTTTTTTTAAAAAGGGCAACACTTTTTGTTCATCACCTTTTATTTTTATGTCCAAGGACAGAACAAAGCACACGTCCTCTTTTTTTCGTGCGTCTACGCTTTTTTTATACACAGAATAGCTTTCTACAAGCTCTCTTTTAAGGTGAATATTTTTAAGTGTGTTTAAAAAAACTTGTTCTTCCGTTTGGTTTAATCTCTGTTTTACATTGCTGACTCTAATCAAAATAATTTCCTTTCCTGTGCCTTATAAAAATAGATATAAGACGAATAAATTATAACATACTTTCTTCAAAAATACAACTTTTTTGCATATAAAAAAGCCCCTTTGTACGCATACAAAAAGGCTTTTTATATCCTCTACTTTTTAAGAACAGGAAATTATGAAATGGTGCGACCCATATCTTTTGCTGTTTGAAGCACGATGTTTTGAAGGGTGTCCCACTTTTGTTCCATATCGCTCACAAGCTTAAACTGTGTGCGTGCACGGAGCAAATTGTGCTTTTCTTTATGCACCATAAAGTAGGTGTCGCCGTTCAAATAGTCTGCCAAGAAGCGAATACCACATTCGAGTGTCATGAGCTTTGCACCCATCAAAAGTGTTTTGATTTCGTTTTCTGTTAAAGTAAACAAGCAAGTGCTCAAAAAGCCTTCTGTGTATGCTTTAAACAGTTCTTCAGAGCAAGTCACCTTGCTTAAATCTGGCTCATCTTCAGAAGCAGTAGAAGCACCAAAACGAATGGAATCGCCAAAATCATTGGCAACAAGCCCGGGCATTACGGTGTCTAAATCGATAACGCAAAGAGGCTTTCTCGTTTGGTCATCCAAAAGCACGTTGTTGAGCTTTGTGTCATTATGTGTTACACGCAAAGGAAGCTCTTTTCTGTCACGCATATCGAGCATAACAGCTGCATCATTTTCACGGTTTAAAGCAAACTCAAGTTCAGGTGCAATGTCGTTCAATCTGTTTTCAAAGTTCACATCCATGGCTTGATGCAATTGCTTGAAACGGTTTTTGGTGTCGTGGAACATGTCAATGGTTTCATACAGAGTATGTGCAGGAAATTCTGCGAGCATGTTTTGAAATTCACCAAAAGCAATGGCGCTATTTTTAAAGTCATCTGCATTTTCTGCACGGTCTAAGCAAAGGCTATTTTGCACAAACACATACACTCTGTAAAATTCGCCTTCTTCAGATTGATAGAAATAATTGCCATCCACAGTATCTACGAGCGTGAGCACACGGCGTGGATCGTCTGTTTTGGTTCTTAAAAAAGCTGTAACATCGTGAATATTCTTCATCAACGCAGGCACATTCTTAAAAATGGTGTTGTTGATGTGTTGAAGAATGTAAGGGGTGCCCTTTGCTGTTTTTACAAGATAAGTGCGATTGATATGGCCGTTGCCATATTTTTCGCAAGAGACTGCTTCGCTGTCTAATTGAAACTTTTTGAGTATTTCTAACATGTTGTAAATCCTCCTCGTGTGGGTGAAATATTTGATTTCATTGATATTATACCCTATTTTTAAGGCGCAATAATAGCAAGGTTGTATCATATGATAGAA
This sequence comes from uncultured Oscillospiraceae bacterium, assembly GCA_964439755.1. GTDB lineage: Bacteria > Bacillota > Clostridia > Christensenellales > Aristaeellaceae > CAYTPJ01. The sequence continues at coordinate 1,028 of CAYTPJ010000014.1, read as the reverse complement.
AAATATCCCACAAAAATAAGTCTGCCACTAAAACATGGCAGACTGTAAAAATCAATATAAGGGAAACTGCTTTGTCAATTGTTGCACTTCTTCCAATACGCTTGGAATGGCACTTTCCTTTTGGTCAATGATGCGTGCAATAAAGTCCGCAATCTTGTCCATCTCTGTTTCTTTAAAACCACGTGTTGTAACAGCAGGTGTGCCAATGCGAATGCCACTCGTTAAAGTGGGCTTTCTCTTGTCACGAGGCACCATATTCTTATTGACTGTAATGTTTGCCAAGCCCAGCCACGTTTCAAGGTCTTTGCCCGATACATCTGTATCACACAAATCCAACAACAAAAGATGGTTGTCTGTGCCGTTTGACACCATGCGCACATTGCGTTTCCGAAGCCCATTTTCAAGCGCTTTTGCATTTAAAATCACTTGATGTTGATATGTTTTAAAGGAAGGTGAGAGTGCTTCTTTAAAGCACACAGCTTTTGCAGCGATTACGTGCATCAAAGGTCCCCCTTGGATGCCTGGGAAAATGGCTTTGTCAATGGCTTTTTGGAACTCGTTTTTACACAAAATCATACCACCACGAGGGCCACGCAACGTCTTGTGCGTTGTTGTCGTCACCACATCTGCATAAGGTACAGGCGACATATGCTCTCCGGCTGCTACAAGGCCTGCAATATGTGCCATGTCCACCATAAGGTGTGCACCCACATCATCTGCAATTTTCTTAAACTGAGCAAAATCTATACTTCTTGCATACGCAGATGCCCCAGCTACAATGAGCTTGGGTTTTACTGCACGTGCCTTTTTGAGCACATCATCATAATCAATAGTTTCTGTATCTGTATCAATGCCATAATCAGCAAAGTTAAAATACTTACCAGAAATATTGACAGGGCTACCATGTGTTAAGTGCCCACCATTATTTAAACTCATCCCAAGCACAGTATCCCCATGGTTTAAAAGAGCAAAATACACAGCCATATTCGCTTGTGACCCACTGTGTGGCTGAACATTGGCATGCTCTG
>CAYTPJ010000013.1:8592-26227 GCA_964439755.1 uncultured Oscillospiraceae bacterium | reverse complement strand
TCCCGTTCACCCTGACTGTTTTAATCGCCCGATAAGTTGTGCTGTAAGCCCCTGTTGTCCATCCTAATCTCATCTAAAACACCTTCCTTTATATTACACATTAACAAAGTGGAATGCGCAATGTATAAATTAGGTTTTTGCGAAAAAAATAAGCCATCATTGGCTTTTGAAGGTTTTTGCTGAACAAGTGTCAAACTCCCGCATATATAAAAATTATGTGAGAAAATTATATATTTGTGTAATAAAAAGAGATATTATGAGGAGGGAAAATGTGGTATACTGTATTTAGGTGAAAAAATCACCATATATTGTATTTGAAGGAAAGAGGATGTAGAAATGTGTGTAGGTACAGTGCTGGATATTCAGCGCATGAGCGTGCATGATGGTCCAGGCATACGCACGACGGTGTTTTTAAAAGGATGCTCTTTGCACTGCTTTTGGTGTCATAATCCAGAGTCTATCAAAAAAGCACCTCAATTATTGTTTTTTAAGGAAAAGTGCATGGGCTGTGCGGCATGCCTTGTGTGCAAGCAAAATGCGCATACGTTTAAAGAAGGCAAGCATATATTTGATGCGACCAAGTGCATTGCGTGTGGCGCATGTGCAGAAGTCTGTTTGGCAGATGCCCTTCAAATATCAGGAAAACGCATGTCGGTAGAAGCCGTGATGGAGGAAGTAAAAAAAGATATTTCCTTTTATAACAACTCAAATGGAGGCGTGACGATATCAGGGGGAGAGCCGTTGTTGCAGGTGGATTTTGTGTGTGAATTGCTCAAAAGGTGCAAACAAGAAGGCATACACACAGCAGTTGAAACGGCAGGGCATGTGCCGTATGAACACTTTGAAAAGGTGTTGCCCTACACAGATTTATTTTTGTATGACTGTAAGAGTGCAGACAAAGAAACACACAAAAATGCAACGGGGCAAGACAATACATTGTGCTTTTCCAATATGCAAAAACTGCTTCAAAAAGGGGCGCAAGTGTGCGTTCGAGTGCCTGTTATCCCTACTGTGAACGACAGCGAACAGCAAATAAAAGACATTGTATCCCTTGTGTATTCCACAGGGAAAAAGCCTAAAATAGAGCTTTTGCCTTTTCACAGAATGGGCAAGGCGAAGTATGATGCACTTTCTATGCACTATCTGGCAGGGGATTTTGTAGCCCCAAAAAAAGAACATATGGAAAAGCTCAACCAATTGATTTGAGGAGGCAAAAGAGATGACAACAGTAAAATCAGAAAGAACAAAGATTTTGGAAAAAGCGTATGTGGAAAGCAAAGGGTATGAAAATGTCAACCACTTTGAAAAGGATTTACACCATTTTGCGCTCCATACATACAAGGATTTGCCCCAGTGGGCGTGCATTGCATATGCCACACGAGATGCGCTCATTCAGCAAGATGTGTATATTACGCCTTTGGATAGGATTATTGGGCGCATTTATTTAAACCATATAGAGCAGGTAGAGGAGGTTGCACCTGTGCTTGATTGCCATAGTGCACCCTTTGAAAGGGCAAGGAAAGAATATCCCTATTATGATGAAATGTGTGCACTGCACTTTATCAACCCCGGTTCATGGAAAGGGCACATCACGTGGCTTTGGTCACGCATTTTAAAATACGGTGTGTCGGGCATGACGCAAAAGGTGCAAGCGTTGTTAGAAAAAGCACAGGATGAAAAGGCAGAGCAATGTTATCGTGGTGTGCTCATCGTGTTAGAAGCGATTACAATTTGGAACCAAAAGCATGTGGTCAAACTGTATGAAATGGGCATGATAGAGCAGGCAAAACGGTGCGAAAGAGTGCCTCAATACCCTGCTACCAGTTTTTGCGATGCAGTGCAGGCATACAATATGCAACAAATTATGGTGCTCTCTGAAAATCCATATGGGGGCAACAGCCCAGGGCGATTGGACTATTATTTGTGGGAATATTTAAAAACTGACCTCGAAAAAGGGGAGATAGACCTTCAAACGGCAAGAGAATGGGTGGATGAATTGTTCTTGCGCTTTGATGAAACGGTGTATTTGAAGGATGGATTTGGCATTACTTTGTCTATTGGGGGCACCAACCAAAAGGGTGAAAGCGCTGTAAACCCTTTAACGTACATTATGATTGAGTCTGTGATGGATTTAAATATTACGCACCCCTTGGTGTACCCTCGTATTCCTAAAAATCCTCCCAAAGAGTATCTCGCATTGTGTGCAAAATACATGATGGAGGGGGATAATAGGGCGCAGATTTTGGGGGATGAGGCAATCATAAAAGCCATGCAAAACAGTGGTGTTACATATGAAGATGCCATTGATTACGCCTGTGGTGGGTGTATGGAGATTGCGCCTCAAGGCAGGAGTACAGACTATTTGTTCAACGGTTGGCACAACATCCCCAAAATGTTGGAGCTTGCCATCACAGGGGGCGAGTGCTTAAAAACGCATGAACAAGTGCCTTTTTGGCAAGGGGGCGGCTTGCAAAACTTTGATACATTTGATGCCTTCTATGATTATTTTATAGGAGAAGTGAAGCGTTATATTCACATTTTCTTTCATGTGCAAGATGATTTTGGGGCAGAAGCCGCCAAAGCAAGGCCAGCCTTTTTGCTCTCCTCTATGTTGATGGATTGCTTGGAAAAAGGACGTGTGATGCACGATGGAGGGGGCAGATACAACAACTACGGGAGCACGCCGATTGGTTTGCCCAACGTGGCAGACTCGCTTTTTGCCATTAAAAAAGCCATATATGATGACAAGATTTGCGATGTAAATACATTGCTTCATGCGCTTAAAACGAACTTTAAGGAAGATGAGATGCTTCGCCTTCGCCTTCAAAAGTTGCCCAAGTATGGCCAACAAAACAAAGAGGCAGACGAAATGGCAAACAGATTGATGACCTCTGTGTGCAATGTATATGCCTCTGTTCAAACACGCTTTGGAGGCACGGCGCTCGCCATGGTGCTCACCTTTACGTTTGGCCCTCCTGCGGCAAAAATGTTGGGCGCATCAGCAGACGGAAGCTATGCAGGCAAAATGATTGCACACGGCATTACCCCCCAATCTTCTTCCATGACCAAAGGGCTTACCACAGCCATATGTTCAAACCTCACCATGCCTATGGAGTTGTTTACAGGCGCTGCATCTACCATGTGGGATTTTGATGCCAACTGGGCAACGCAGGACATGATGGAAGCGATTATGAAAACCTTTATTCAAGGGGGCGGGCATATTTTCCAAGGCAACACAACGGATGTGGAAGAACTCCTTGAAGCACAAAAACACCCTGAAAATGCAGGGCACATTATTGTGCGTGTGGGTGGGTATTCAGCGAGATTTACGCAATTGACAGAGGAACTGCAAGAGGACATCATTCAGCGCTATCGCCATTCAAGCTAAAATTATAAACGCTTGCTCTGGTAGAGCGCACGGTAGTCACTGGGGGAAAAGCCCATGTGTTTTTTGAAGAAATTGCTAAAGTAAAATTGATTTAAAAAGCCACATTGTTCGGCAATGAACGCAAGCGTATCATTTGTTTGAAGGAGCAAATCAAGCGCTTTTTCCAAGCGTTTTTGGTTTAGAAAAGCGCAAGGTGTTTGAGAAAAATGCTGTGTAAACACTTTGGAAAAATAGTTGGGGTTGTACCCGGCTATTTGCGCCATTTTTGAAACGCTTACCTTTTGGTCAAGGTGTGAGAGGGCGTACTGCACAGATTGGTCTAAGGGGCTGTCTTCCTTAAAAGGGGAAAGCAAAATGTTTTCTTCTCCTACGCATTCAAAAAAGTAAATCACAAGCTGTAAAAGCCCTTCTTTTTGATAAAAGGAGCTTAAAAAAGTGTTTGATTGATACGCTACAATCATTTGTTCAAATATTTGCTTTGCCTTTCCTTTTTCCTTTTCTTTTACGCACAAGGGAAAGTGCAAGTGTTTGAATAAGTCGGACTGAAAAAAGTCCAAATAAAAGTGACAAAAGTATTTTTGATACGGATTTTGTGCGTTTGTAGAAAAGGATTGGGGTATGTTGGCAGGCAAAAAATACAAATCCCCTTTTTGAGGATGAAACACAGTGTCGCTGACTTGCATTTGCCCTTCGCCGTTTGCAATCCATCCAATGCTTGCAAAGGGCATCAAGAGGTTTTCGCCCTTCCACAAAGGGGTGCACTCTGTGAAAGAGGCACTTTGCAAAGAGAGGGAAAAGGAACGCAAATTGTCTAATATGAACTGTGATGTGTGCATCAAAAACATCTCACTTTATAAAAATTTAGGAGGTATATATGTATCCATTTGAATTTAATATGCCCACCAAGGTGGTTTTTGGAGAAAATGCTGTGGACAAAGTGGGGGCAGAGGCAAAAGTTTTTGGAAAAAAAGCACTTTTGGTCACGTATGATGAAGCGTTTGTAACCAAAATGGGCTTGCTTCAAAAAGTGACAGAAAGTTGCGCGCAACAAGGCGTTGCACTGTTTACACACTTTGGTGTAAAGAGCAACCCTACTTTAGAACATGCCAAAGAGGGCATGGAGATTGCGAAAAGAGAAAAAGTAGACGTGATCATTGCCTTGGGGGGCGGGTCTGTGATGGACGAGAGCAAGTTCATCGGCATTGCGCAGGACTATGCAGGCGATCCATGGGATTTTACCACAGGGAAAGCAGAGATTACGCACACTTTGCCTGTCATCGCTGTTGTAACCATCCCGGCTACAAGCTCAGAGCTGAACGGTACTTCTGTAATGTCCAGCAGGGAACACCAAAGGAAAAACGGCTTTGCAAACCCCATTATGCGCCCCAAGGTTGCCATTTTAGACCCCTTGCTGACACTGTTTATTCCCTTAAAGCAAACGGCGTATTCAGCAGCAGACATTATTTCACATTTGCTTGAACATTATTTTGGGCACAGTTTGGCTTGGGCGCCCTTTCAGGACCATTATTGTCAAGCGAGCATTCGCACCATTATGGAGTGCATGGAGCGCTTGTTGCTCTGCCCCACAGATGTGGAGGCGAGAAGTCAAATGATGTGGTGCGCCTCTTATGCGTGGAATGGGTTTTACGATTGTGGGCTGGGTGCATGCAATTCCAACATCCATATTTTGGGGCACTCTCTGTCCAATTTTTATGATACACCACATGGTGCTGCCATGTCAATCACCATTCTTGCCACCATGCGCTATTTTAAAGCAGAGCAAAAGAAAAAGTATGCGCAGTTTGCCAGAGAAGTGTTCTCTGTCAAAGAGGAGGAGGATGATAAGGCAACACAGTTGGGCATACAGTGCTTGGAACAATGGTTTAGAAAAATCGGCACCCCTGTAACGCTTTTGGAAGCAGGCATTGAAGGGGAAGATGCCATTGAAAAAATGGCGATAGACGCTGTGCAAACGGCAATTTCATGGGGAGAAAATCACTATACAAAGGAAATGTGCAAAGAGATGTTTGCACTTGTAAAATAAAAAAGATAAATCTCCACCGTTTTGGGTGGAGATTTGTTTTATTCGTCATAATATGAAAAATCGTTTTGTGCGATAAACCCTCTGTATTTTTGCCTGCCGTCATTGTATTCTACATAGGCATAATCTTCTGAAAAATCAGCTAAATAGAGGAGGCTTTCGCCTTTTTGGATTTCTGTTAGAGGGGCAAAGCCCTTGACAGGGTCGTCCGTGAGGTACGTGTCGCAAAGGGTGTAGGCATATTTGTTTGAAAAAATCAGCTCTTTGACGTTTGTATTTCTTTGCAGAGCAGTGTCGCTGATATAGCCAAACCTGTGCATTTTGTCAGACACTGAATATTCGACAAGCAAAAAATCTCCGTCTTGACCGTACACATGCACCCAATCGTTGGTGGACACCAATGCTTTTCCACCTGCCGAACGGAAAGAGGCTTTGTCAGGTGCTGTGTACACAGGGTATCTGCCTCCTTTTTTTAGAGGTACCTCCAAAATTTCAAAGTGCATGGTGGAAGAATTGTTAGAGAGTGGCTGAAACATTTCGTATGTGCTCTCTTTGGGGAATAGTGCAATTTGAAAGTTTTCAAGAGAGCGTTCTACCTGTGTGTACACAACTTCTTTTTCCTCAAAAGGAGGGAGGGAATAGGCAATATTGTCGTTGCTTACGTACACCAAAGTGTCTATTCCTGCATCCGTCATGTAGAAAAATTCGCAATAAGTCAGTGTGAAAAGCGCATTTTGCAATGTGAATTGGTAAAATTCCATGTCTGCATTGAGTCTGTCATTTTCGTGTGTGCCATATGAAATCCAAAAAACCGAGGGCGTTTCAAAGGTTAATTCGGGCACTCTGTTGCCTTGATACAGGGCATTTTGGGTGTGAAATACAGGGGTGTATTTGCCCTCGTGTATATATAATAAGGAAAGAACGTTTTTGCCCTTTACTTTGTAGGCGACTGCGCCCAGCGTATTGTCCTGCGTTTGTGCAAAAGAAAGGAGCTGAACAGGGGCGCCGTATTCGTTTTCTAAAGTTTGAATGACTGCGCTTTGCGTTTCATCTTCAGCATAAGCAGGCAAAAAGAACAGAATTGCAAAAACCGTGCAGAGCATGAAAAAAATCATGTATTTTTTCAAAAGATTTCCTCCTTGTTTTATAAAAACAAAAGTTTGTGTACAAAATGACTGTGATTAGAATGGAATACATGTGCAAAGAAATATTTACACATGTACTATGTTCTCTTTTTTTGCCTTAAATCCTTCTATTTTGCTGTGACTTACATGTAAAAGTTATAAAATCAGTGCTTTGTACAGAAACCCTTCTCTTGACAAACAAAAAGGGGCATAGTATACTGAGAACGTATGAAAGAAAAATTTGCCTGATGTGCATAAAATTTATTTTTCAACCATATAAAAAATGCTTTTTTTTAAAAGAAATTGAGATATTTACACAAAAACTCTACACAGCAAGAGAGTTTTCATGGAGAAATGTATGAAAAAAACACTGCTTTCCATCGGTCAAATGGCAAAAATCAACCATGTCACCATCCCTACTTTGCGTTTGTACGACAAAATGGGTTTGCTTTCCCCTCGCCATGTGGACAAATTTTCTTCCTATCGATATTATGACCTTCAGCAGAATGCACGCTTAGATATGATTGCGTATATGAAGGAATTGGGCATGAGCCTTCATGAGATAAAAACTGCGCTTGAAAAAGAGGATGTGTCCATCATAGAAGGGCTTTTGGCGCAGAAAAATGAGCAATTGCACGAACAAATGCGTGAAATCAAAATTCGCCACAACGCTGTGGAAAGGGCGATACAGAGCATAGAAAGATACAGAAAATCCCCTACCACGGGCACCACGTCTTTAGAGTATATCGACAGGCGATATATTTTCTCCATTCCTTGCACAGATAACTTCTATGAAGGGGGGATTGAGGCATACGAGGAGGCGCTCACGCACCTTCGCCGTGCGCTTATGGAGAACGATTTTAAGCACATTCATTCGTATAATATTGGCACTTCTATTACAAATGGCGCATTTGAAAAAGGGTGCTTTATGCCCGACAAACTCTTTGTGTTCATAGACAAAACAGAGTATCAAACGCACAAGGGGCAAACGCTCGATAGTGGTATGTATGCGTGTATATATGTGGACCAATACGATGATGAACTGCCCTGTGCGCAAAAGCTTTTGGACTTTTGCAATCAAAACGGATACAAAATTTCAGGGAGCTATATTTGCGAAGTAATGACGGAGTTTAACGTGTTTAGCCAAGAAAAAAGGAGCATGTTTTTGCGCCTTCAAGTGCCTGTCAGCTTTTTATAAACTCCTTTTTTTGGACGATGTCTTGTGAAAAATATTTTTCAAAAAATATGCTTGACTCTCACCTTGGATGAGGGTTTATAATGACAGTGTCCAATCGATAAAGGAGGAACGATTACTATGGAAAAAATCAAGGTAGTTCAATATGGTTGTGGTAAAATGTCTAAATACACCCTGCGTTACTTATATGAAAAAGGCGCTCAAATCGTGGGCGCTATTGACGTAAACCCCGACATTCTCGGCATGGATGTGGGTGACTATGCAGAGCTGGGCGTAAAGCTTGGTGTGACCATCCAAAAGGATGCAGACTTGGTGCTCGATTCTTGCGATGCAGATGTAGCCATTGTTACATTGTTCAGCTTTGTACCCGAAGTGTATGACCACATTGAAAAGTGTGTTGCTCGTGGCATCAATGTCATCACCACATGTGAAGAAGCCATCTTCCCATGGACCACTTCTGCTGCTCAAATCAATCGTTTAGATGCACTTGCAAAAGAAAATAACTGCACCATCACAGGCTCTGGCATGCAGGATATCTTCTGGATCAACATGGTGGCGATGGCTGCAAGTGGTTGCCACAAAATCACAAAAATCAAGGGCGCATACAGCTACAATGTAGATGAATATGGCTTGGCACTTGCCAATGCGCATGGTTGCGACTTGACCAAAGAAGAATTTGAAGAAAAGATTGCCCACCCAACAGAGTTTGAACCTTCCTATGCATGGAATGCAAGCGAAGCCATTGCAAACAAATTGGGGCTTACCATCCGTTCTATCACACAAAAGCATGTGCCTTGCATCATTGACAAGGACATTTATAGCGACACTTTGGGCAAAACAATCAAAGCAGGCAACTGCATTGGTATGTCTGCCGTTGTGACCATTGAAACACTTCAAGGCATCACCATTGAAGAAGAAACAATTGGTAAAGTGTATGGTGAAAATGATGGCGATATGTGCGACTGGGAAATCACGGGCGAACCCAATGTGGAATACCACGTGGTAAAGCCTTCCACAGTGGAACACACTTGTGCAACTGTGGTCAATCGCTTGCCCTCCTTGCTTCGTGCACCAGCAGGCTATGTTACCTGTGACCAGTTGGACGAATTTTCTTACCTCACATACCCCATGGAGCTTTATATCTAATAGAGCAATTATAATATGAAATAAAAAATCCTGTTAGGCGCTGTCTGACAGGATTTTTTTTCCAAAAATTATCAAATAAATATATGGATATCTATTCAAAAAGCATTGCTATTTTTCGCAAAATATGCTATGATACTTTTAGAGTTGGCAAGTTCCGAATGCGGAGAGAAGAGAGCAAGGAGGGCACAACGGTTTGTTTGTGTATCGCCTATGCTCTATTATATTATAAAAAGGTAGGGAGAAAAATGTACGACGTATGTATCGTAGGTTGTGGCGTAATTGGGGCTGCAACAGCTTTTGAGCTTTCCAAATATCAGCTCAAAACGCTTGTGTTGGAAAAAGAAAATGACATTGCGATGGGGGCAACAAGGGCAAATAGTGCCATCATTCACGCAGGGTATGACCCCAAACCCGACACATTGATGGCAAAGCTCAATGTGAAAGGCAATTTGATGACGGAAAAACTGTGCAAGGATTTGAGTGTGCCTTTTAACAGAATTGGCTCTCTTGTGCTCGCATTTTCAGAAGAAGAAATGAACACAGTGCGTGATTTGTATGATCGTGGCAACAAAAATGGCGTGCCAGACATGCGCATTTTATCCAAAGAAGAAGTGCTTCAAAAAGAGCCTATGGTGAGCGACAAAGTGGTGGGTGCTCTGTTTGCGCCTTCTGCAGGCATCATCACGCCTTGGGAATATGCGCTCGCTATGTGCGAAGTGGCTGTGACAAATGGTGTGACGCTAAAGCTCAACAACAAAGTAACAGACATAAAAAAAGAACAAGATGCCTTCACCATTACAACGGATAAAGATACATACAAAGCCAAATATGTCATCAACGCAGCAGGCGTTGAAAGTGACCTCATTCACAACATGGTGGCTGAAAAAACTTTCACCGTATTGCCCAACCGTGGGGAATATTACCTCATGGACAAGTGCGAAATCATCCGTGCAGACCATGTGCTTTTCCAGTGCCCCAACAAGGATGGCAAAGGCGTGCTCGTGTCGCCCACCATGGATGGTAACCTCATTGTAGGGCCTAACGCTGTGGCAGTAGACAGCGAAAAAGATACAGACAACACAGCAGAAGGCTTGAACTTTGTGCGTCAACATGCGCTTAAGTCTGTGCCCTCTTTGAACTTTAGAAACTCCATTCGGAACTTTTCTGGTGTGCGTTCTAACACAGACCATGACGAGTTTATGATTTCCATCGCTACGGATAATTTCCTCGATTTGGCAGGCATTAAGTCCCCCGGGTTGTCTTCTGCGCCTGCCATTGCAGAGTATGCAGTGGACTTGTTAAAGTACTGTGGTATGCCCACAGAAAAGAATGCGTCTGCTGTAACCACACGCAAAAAAGTGTGCTTTAGACGTTTAAACGAAGCACAGAAAAAAGAAGTGATCAAGCAAAATCCACTGTTTGGCCGTGTCATTTGCCGTTGCGAAACCATCACAGAAGGGGAAATTGTGGAAGCCATTCATAGCCCCATCACCCCTTGTAGTGTAGACGGTATCAAGCGCAGAACAGGCGCAGGCATGGGCAGATGCCAAGGTGGTTTCTGTGGCCCTCGTGTGCTGGATATTTTAGCACGTGAAAAGCACATCAGCCCCATGGACGTTTTACAAGACGGAGAAGGCAGTAAAATCCTTCTTTCAAAAACAAAGCAGGAGGACAGCCAAAATGTATGATTTGATTGTTGTAGGTGGAGGCCCTGCTGGGCTTGCTGCTGCATATAGTGCGTATCAAAAGGGTTTGAAAAACATCCTCATCATTGAAAGAGATAAGGAAATGGGGGGCATTTTAAATCAGTGCATTCATAATGGTTTTGGTTTGCACCGTTTTAAAGAGGAGCTTACAGGCCCTGAATACGCAAGCAAGTTTATTGACATGCTCAAAGATACCAATGTGCATGTGATGCTGGACACCATGGTGCTTGAAATCAACAAGCAAAAGCAAGTGCACGTCATCAGCGAAAAAGAAGGCTATCAAGTGATTGAAGCCAAATCCATCGTATTGTCCATGGGTTGTAGAGAGCGCACAAGAGGGGCAATCGCCATTCCAGGCGATCGTCCAGCAGGTGTGTTTACAGCAGGCAGTGCGCAAAGATACCTGAACATGGAAGGGTACATGGTGGGCAAGCGTGTGGTCATTTTAGGGTCGGGCGACATTGGCTTGATCATGGCACGCCGTATGACTTTAGAGGGCGCAAAAGTGCTCGCATGTGTAGAGCTTATGCCTTATTCTGGGGGCTTGATGCGCAACATTGTGCAGTGCTTGGAAGACTATGACATTCCTCTTTACCTCTCCCACACCATCACCAAAATAGAGGGTGAAAATGGCAGAGTGTGTGGCGTAACGATTGCAAAAGTGGATGAAAAGCGTGCCCCTGTTGCAGGCTCTGAAATGCACTTTGATTGTGACACTGTGCTCTTGTCCGTAGGCCTTATCCCTGAAAATGAAATCACACGTGCCGCAGGCATTGAAATGGATGGCCGTACAAACGGCGCCGTCGTGTATGAAAATATGGAAACGAGTGCAGAAGGCATTTTTGCTTGTGGTAATGTTGTGCACGTGCATGACTTGGTGGACTATGTGTCCAAGGAAAGCGAACGTGCAGGCGCAGCAGCAGCAGACTATTGCTTAAATCAAACACAGAATGTGCCTCATATCGAAGTGAAAAACGGAGAGGGTGTGTCCTACACAGTGCCTCAACGCATTCGCACAGAGCATGTTCAAAAGCTTGTGGACGTGTTTTTCCGTGTCAACCGTGTGTATAAAAACAGCGTGATTGAAGTGCTGGACGGGGATACCGTGCTCGCATCTTACAAGCGTGAGCACATGGCGCCTGGCGAAATGGAACACGTGTTGCTCCCCAAAATGCACTTGGAAAAAGTGCAAGGAAATCAAATCACCATTAGAGCAAGGGAGGCAGAATGATGAAAGAGCTTGTGTGTATTGTATGCCCCAAAGGGTGTCGCTTAAAAGTGGACGAAGCAAACGATTATAAAGTAACGGGCAACGGTTGCCCACGTGGCGCAGAATATGGGAAAACAGAGCTTTTAAACCCCACTCGTGTAATTACGTCTACCGTGAAAGCACAAGGGGGCTTGTACAACAGATGCCCTGTTAAAACAAACATTGCCATTAAAAAAGGCATGATTATGGATGTGATGGACGCATTAAACGCTGTCACCCTCAAAGCTCCTGTGCACATTGGCGATGTGGTCATTCAAAATGTGTGCAACACAGGCGCAGACATTGTTGCCACTAAAAACTTATAAGGGGTACTGGATGCAAACATTAAAAGAATCACTCAAACAAAAAAAGCTCTTTTTGCTTGATATGGATGGCACTTTGTATTTGGACAATGATGTGTTTGACGGCACAACGGAGTTTTTAAACGAAGTGAAAAACAGGCAAGGCAAGTATCTATATTTGACGAATAATTCTTCTAAATCGGTAGACAAGTATGTGGAAAAGATGAACAATCTGCATATCCCTGCCTGCAAAGAGGAGTTTTTCACGAGCACAGATGCCACCATTGTGTTTTTAAAGAACAATTACAAAGGGCATAAAATCTATGCACTGGGCACAGAGTCTTTTAAAGAGCAGTTAAAAGATGCAGGTTTTCCCATCACAGACACATTGGAAGAGGACATTGATTGCCTTTTGATGGGGTTTGACACAGAGCTGACCTTTAAAAAGTTAGATGATGCCTCTATTCTTTTAACAAAGGGTGTGGATTATTATGCCACTAACCCCGACCTTGTGTGCCCCACAGCCTATGGCTATGTGCCAGACTGTGGGTCTGTGAGCCAAATGCTTTTCAATGCCACCAAGCGCACACCCCACTTTATTGGCAAACCTCAGCCCGACATGGCGCTCCTTGCCATTCAAAAAGCAGGGGTGGACTTGAGCGAAGTGGTGCTCATTGGGGATAGAATTTACACGGACATTGCGTGTGGCAACAATGCAGGCATTACTACAATTTTGGTATACAGTGGCGAAACAACACGAGAAGATTGCGCAAAGAGCGACATCAAGCCCACGTATACGGCGCAAAACATTAGAGAAATCTATGAATTGTTAAAAGACTAAAACGAATAAACAAAAAAGGTTCTCTTGTCCAGTGGATAAGAAAACCTTTTTTTATATGCTTTTATTTATGCTTTGAGCCTTTCTTGTTTGCCCTTGTGCCTGATATATATATATAGTATGTGGTGCACAGCACGAGCGATACAAGAGCGCTGATGGACACGGCAAGCCCCAAAGAATACAAGCTGGCATTGGGGAGCTTGCTAAAATAAAAGGAAAGGGGAATGCGCACCAAGAATGCAGACAATAGCCCTTGAATCATGACGAACACTGTGCGCCCTGTGCCGTTAAAATACCCCAAGAAACAGAACGAAATGGCAATGAACAAGTGCTCGTAAGATGACCCACGCATGTTGTTTTTGGCTGCCATAATGACGTCATTATCTTTTATAAAGATGGAGGCGAGCAACTCTCCTCTAAAGTGCGTGAAGTAAAACACGATAACGCCTGCCACCATACAAATACACATGGCAATTTTGAGCGCCTTGTCTGCACGCTCTTTTTGATTTGCACCCATGTTTTGAGAAACAAAAGCGGCGAGGGTGGACATGAAGGACATGGGGATGAGGGAAACGAAAACAAACACTTTTTCAGCTACACCAATGGCAGCAGATGCGACAACGCCCATGCTGTTGATGATTGAAGTGATGATTAAAAAGGAAATGCTGATTAAAAAGTCTTGAAAGGAGATGGGGGCGCCGATTTTGACAATGCTTTTGAGCATTTTGGCTTCTTTGATTTTCTGTAATGAAAGGGTAAAAGGAGGCTTTTTCTTCTTCATGTAAAAGACGGAAAACACCACGCTCAAGCCTTGCGCAATCACCGTTGCAAGCGCTGCGCCTGTCACGTCCATTTTAAAAAGGGCAACAAACACAAGGTCTAAAATAATGTTGCAAATGCACGCAATGAGCACGAATATAAAAGGGGCAGTGGAGTTGCCCAAGCCTCTAAAAATACCACTGATGCCGTTGTAAGAGGCAACAAACACCATGCCCAACCCACATATGGTGAGGTAAGCATACGTTTTGTCCACAGCCACTTGAGGCACTTGCATGAGGGCGACAATTTGCTTTCTAAACCCAAGCACAAACGCCATCAAGCATACAACAAGGATGGCAAAAAGTTTGATTTGAGCATTTACAATGAGCGAAATGTTTTCCTTTTTGCCTGCTCCCATGGCTTTCCCGATGAGCACTGTGATGCCCATGGTAAACCCTGAAATTAAGATGGTCATGGCGTTGAACATCTGACTGCCTGTTGCAACGGCAGACACGGAGGCAGGTGTACAATATTGCCCCACCACAGCCAAGTCCACAGCGCCATAGAGCGTCTGCAAAATCAAAGAGAGCATGAGTGGTATCGCAAACTGAATCATGCTTTTAAAAATATTTCCCTGCAAAAATGAACTTCCTTTCACCTTCATCACCTCATAAAAAAATCGCCAACAAAATACATTGTTGGCGTTAATGTAACAAAACGGGTGCATAAGCACAAGTTCATTCTATCATATTTTTTTTGTCATGTCAACTGATTTTGCAAGGAAGATGGAAAAATCTATGTTAAATTTCCACCACTTTGCCGTCATACGACACGTCTATTCCATATTGCTTGCCCTTTTCCATCAGTTCATCATAGAGCATACCACCGTTGTGTGAAAAGTGATTGATGATCACTTTGGTGTGTGCATCTATTGTGTGTTGCGCTTTTAATTTTTCCACCACTTTGACATTGTCCACAAAGCCCATGTGCCCGCCCTCTTCGCCAGCAATCAAAGCCCCACACGTGCAGTCCAAGCTTGCAAAGTCAAGTACAGTACCTTGTGTTTTAAAATAATCATACACAGAATCAAAGAGCATACCCGTGTCGTGCGCATAATAGAGCGTTTTGCCCTCATATTCGACTAAGTAATTGACGCAATCCTCTGTTTTCATGTGCTTTGCAGGGAGGGCAGTCACTTTGTACCCTCTGTGTGTAAAGGTGTCAAAGGGCTTTATGACGTGGAAAATTATGTTTTCTTCAATGCTCTTTTCAAGTTCGCACTCAGCTGCTGTGTAAAAATAGTCTTTCACAGCTTGATTGCAATAAATATGTAGTTTTTCTTCCTTCATATTGTGCGCATAGCAACCCCCACGGATGATGAGCTCTGCTGGGTAAAAATGGTCTGTGTGTGAGTGCGTGATGAGCAAGGTATGTACTTTAGACAAATCTAAATGATTGTTTAAAGTGTGCATATACGTGTCTGCATTAAAGTCAAAAAGCACTTCATCGTTTAAAATCGCTTGAGAGCGTGTACGGATGTTTTTGCCACCCAGTGCACGTGCCTTGTTGCAATATGCACAATTGCAAAATACAGCAGGCCAACCTTCTGCCGCCGCTGTGCCCAAATACTGAAATTTCATAAAAATTCTCCTTTGTTTTTAAAAAAAGTACTGTGAAAAACATCACAATGTGGTTGTATGATACCTCTTTTTATGCGTTTTGTCAACTGAAAAAGCACCTTGTTTTGCAAGATGCTTTGAAAAATATTAGCCGTTTCCAAAGGGATCAAAAATGTTGATGACTTCTTTTGTGAGGGTATTGATGCGCACCTCGAAAGAATAGTGCGTGTTATCTCTAAACATTTCGGGGCCATAAAAGTGGAAAGCCCAAAAAGAGGGTGCGTCATCATCCAAAAAGTCCATAATAAAGGCGTATTGTTGCAAACCGTCTATGTATTGTTTGTCAAAACCCAAAGGCTCTGCGTATGCATACAGGGCAGGGAGGGCGATTGCTTTGGCTTCTTCGTAAGAGATTTCCCCTTCTTTGGGGGTGTCCCAGTAAGCCATGTTATTTTTTGCTCCATATAAATTCATATCTTCAATGGACCAGCTAAAGGGAGGGCCTTTGCTTTGAATTTCCTGTGCAAATAGGTAGCTGGACTTAAATTCTTGGAGCGAAAAATCATCTGTTTTGGTGAACGCTTGTTTTGAAACAAAAGGTACAAAGATGTTAAATGTCCAAGAAGAACTGATGTCAAAATAAGTAAAAAGATAATGCATTTCTTTGGTTTCTAAATCCTGAACACAGTCTGCGTTTTGCACAAGCGCATGTTCGTTTATTTTACAGCCTATTTGTTTTTCAAAATACGCAGAGGCAATTTTTTGCGCCTCTGTTTTGGGAAACTCTGCGCTCTCCTTTACGTAAATATAGGGAAATGCACGGTAAAACACATCGTTTTCAAGCCCTAATTTGATCACATAATTGTCGTGCTGAATTTTGGCTGTTGGCACCCAGTGGTCAAAGTAATCGCCGTGCATTTTGGACATGTTTTGATAATAATTTTGGTACTGCGCATATTTTTTATCGTGTTCGATGATGGTGTTCAAATACGCTTCTTGCTTGCTATCAAAATCCGTGTATAAAACCTCATTTGTTTGAAGGTTCACGACTGCTTGAATTTGGAAAAATTCAGACATAGGAAAGAAGAGGCTCACAAAGAAAACGTTGGGCACTTTTTCCCCTTTGTTTTCCACTTGATAGATGTCATACGTACATGGAAGGCCTTTTAAAACAGGGTATTTTTGGTGCAAACAGTGGGCAATTTCCTTTTCATAGGGTGCAATTAAAGCAAGTGCAGGTTGATTTTCCTGCTTAAAATCAAGGCCAAATCTTTGTTGTATTTCCTCGTTCCATGTACTTTGTTTTCCATGACCCAAGTAGTATTGGTTTATGCTTTTTAGAAACTCAAAGTCCAAGCCCTCCTCCCCAAAAGCAGGCATGAAGGACAGGGCAAAAACCAAGGATAGCAGGCAAGCAACCGTTCTTTTTATCCTCTGATAAATACAAGGTTTGGACGTATGATTGAGTGATTTTTTCATGTGCGTTCCCTCCTAAATAATGTATATAGCCTTATTGTACACGGTTTTTTTACGCTGTCAAGGGGTTTCTCATAAATTTTACAAGTGTAACAATTATAAAAAGTTTTTTTACAAGCAATTAAAAAACCTCTTACAAAAAATGTAAGAGGTGCATACGTGTAAGCACACGACATATTTATTTTTGCGTGTTTAAATTGCTGAAAAATTCCCATTCTCTTTGTGCTTCTTCTGCTGTGAGCAACTCTAAAGTGACTTTATTGGGCAAACAGATGATGGCATTGCTCAATACACGAGATTTGTAATTTTCGAGCGTCACTTCCCCTTGTTGCACACACGTTTGGTCAGGGCAGGTGGAGTGTGACATGGTGAAACCATCCTTTTGAATGGTGATGGTGTTTTGTTTTTCTTCGCTTTGCTTTAACGTGAAAGAAGCATCTTCAGTTAAAGGCATGGGCGCATAAGAATAATCCCCAATAGAGATTTTAATGTACGATTGCGCAGGAATGAGCGTGGGGAAGGGTTGTGCGCCTTTTGCTGTGTCAGGCGTTGCAGTGGGCTGTGCGTTTTCGCTCTCTTTTGCTGTATCGGGTGTTGCAGTAGGTTGTGCCGTTTGCACTTCATTTGCTGTGTCGGGGGTTGCAGTGGGCTGTGCGTTTTCGCCCTCTTTTAATGTATCGGGTGTTGCAGTGGGCTGTGCAGTTTGCACTTCCTTTACTGTATCAGGTGTTGCAGTAGGTTGTATAGTTTGCGTTTCCTCTGTTGCAACAGGTGTTTTTGTGGCTTGTGTTT
>CAYTPJ010000013.1:5481-8492 GCA_964439755.1 uncultured Oscillospiraceae bacterium | reverse complement strand
GGTTGTATAGTTTGCGTTTCCTCTGTTGCAACAGGTGTTTTTGTGGCTTGTGTTTTGCTTTCCTCTTTTTGAGGAGCATCTGTGGGGGTGACGGAAGGTGTTGCTGTGTTTTGCGTTAATAAAGAGGGGTCCAGCAAGTCTTTTGCGCCCACTTTTGGCTTTACAAGTAGAGAAATGCCAAACACCAAGAGGATAACGAGCACAACAGAAACTAAAATCAACACATTCTTTTTATTCAAATGAAATACCACCTTTGTTAAAATAAAAAATGTTTGCACTTTGCCTGTGTTTTTTGCAACTGAAAATTCAGCTGCAAACGCAACACACGCATTTTGCATGTTGTAAAAAGAGAAAATAGCCCTCTTTCCACATATAAAGTGTACTGTATTTTTTGCTTTCTGTCAATGCCTTTGGAAAAAATCGATAAAAAAATATCTATTGTATTTTTACTGCAATATGCACGCTCTTTTTCTATGAGTGTCAAACACGGGAGAGGAGCATGTGAAGGAGAAATGTCAAGAATAAAGAAAATAAAAATATTTTTAAAAAAAGTATTGACAAATTCAGTTAGTTGTATTAAACTATATATCGGTTAGATGAGTCTAACAGAAAAGACGGTCAACCATAGACAAAAGAAGGAGGAACAAATATGATGCCTCTTACAATGGCAAAATCAGGTGAAAAGGTGACGATTAAGAAAATCACTGGCAATGACGACATGCGCCGTCACTTGGCAGAGCTTGGGTTTGTGGTAGACCAGAGCGTGCATGTTATTCAAGAAATTTGTGGCAATCTCATTTTGGAAGTGAAAGATAGCCGAATTGCATTGGATAAATCCATGGCAAATCGTATCATGTTTTAAGGAGGGATGAAAGATGAAGACACTGAATATGGTCAAAGTAGGGGAAAAATGTACGGTGCAAAAGCTCAACGGGGAAGGGGCTGTGAAACGCCGTATCATGGACATGGGCATCACAAAGGGCGTAGAAGTGATGGTGCGCAAAGTGGCACCTTTGGGCGATCCTATGGAGCTTTCTGTTAGAGGGTATGAATTGTCTATTAGAAAAGTGGACGCTGAACAGATTGATGTGATCTAAGACGGGGGAGAAAATTCTCTCTTTTTTAAAACAGATGTGTTAGGATATACTAACTAAAAAGCGGAGGTATGAGGGCATGGATATCAAAATTGCGCTTGCAGGCAACCCGAACTGTGGTAAAACAACATTGTTTAATGCGTTGACAGGGTCTAATCAATATGTAGGTAACTGGCCTGGCGTTACAGTGGAAAAAAAGGAAGGCAAATTAAAGGGCACAAAGGATGTAATTATTCAGGATTTACCTGGTATTTACTCTCTTTCTCCCTATACTTTAGAAGAAGTAGTGGCACGTGAATACCTTGTAAAAGAAGAACCAGACGCTATTTTAAACATTGTAGACGGCACGAACATTGAAAGAAACTTGTATTTAACCACACAGCTCATTGAGCTGGGTTTGCCTGTTGTGATGGCTGTGAATATGATGGACGTGGTCAAAAAGAATGGTGACCAAATCAATTTGTCACGTCTTGCAGAAGCCATGGGCTGTCAAGTGGTTGAAATGAGCGCCTTAAAAGGTCAAGGCGACAAGGAAGCCGCACAAAAAGCTGTGCTTGCAGCAAAGAATAATCAAAAGCATGAACTCCCTCACGTGTTTACAGGCTCTGTGGAACATGCCATTGCGCACATTGAAGAAGAAATCGAAAACAAAGTCAATCAAAAGAATTTGCGTTGGTATGCCATTAAATTGTTTGAAAGAGATGAAAAGGTACTCCAAAGCATTTCTTTAACAAGCGAACAAAGAAAGCATATTGAGCAACATATTGTAGATTGTGAAAAAGAGTTGGATGACGATTCTGAAAGCATCATCACCAACCAACGCTATGCGTATATTACACGTGTGGTAGACAAAGCTGTGAAAAAGAAAAAGCAAAAACACAGCCTTTCCACTTCGGATAAAATTGACAAAATCGTTACAAACAGAATTTTAGCACTCCCCATTTTCGTGCTTGTGATGTGGGCTGTGTACTATGTGTCCATCGGCTCTGTGGGGGATTTTGTAACAACATACACCAATGATACGATTTTTGGCGAATGGATTGTACCAGGCGTTACAACACTTTTGCAAAACATGGCAGTAGCACCTTGGCTTGTGAGCCTTGTGGCAGAAGGCATTGTAGGGGGCGTGGGCGCCGTGCTCGGGTTTGTACCCCAAATGCTCATCTTGTTCGTGTTCCTTGCCATTTTAGAAGACGTTGGGTATATGTCCCGTATCGCCTTCATCATGGACAGAATTTTCAGAAAATTTGGTCTTTCTGGCAAGAGCTTCATTCCCATGCTCGTGTCCACAGGCTGTGGTATCCCTGGTGTTATGGCATCTCGTACCATCGAGCAAGACAGGGATAGAAAAATGACCATCATGACCACTTGCTTTATCCCCTGTGGTGCAAAAATGCCCATCGTTGGGTTGATTGCAGGCGCATTGTTCAGTGGGAATGCGTGGATCGCCACTTCTGCATACTTTATCGGCGTGTTGGCAGTCATTGTATCAGGCATTATCTTAAAGAAAACAAAGCCTTTTGCTGGTAACCCTGCTTCTTTCGTGATGGAATTGCCTGCATACCATGCGCCCGTTGTGCAAAATGTGCTCCGTGCAACATGGGAAAGAGGCTGGAGCTTCATCAAGCGTGCAGGTACTGTTATCTTGGCAGCCAGTGTGCTCATTTGGTTGCTCAACAGCTTGACCTTTGAAGGGGGCTTCCACTACATTGGTGAAGGCACAGAAAAGTCCATCTTAAACGTGGTGGGCGAAGGGCTTGCATACTTGTTTATGCCTCTTGGCTTTGGCACATGGCAAGCATCTGTTGCGACTGTGCTTGGGCTTGTGGCAAAAGAAGAAGTGGTGGGCGTGTTTGGCTCTTTGTCCTCCATGGCAAATGCAGACCTTGCGTTTGAAATGGTTGAAAATGTAGACGT
>CAYTPJ010000013.1:0-5381 GCA_964439755.1 uncultured Oscillospiraceae bacterium | reverse complement strand
TGTCCTCCATGGCAAATGCAGACCTTGCGTTTGAAATGGTTGAAAATGTAGACGTTCAGGGCTTGTCCGTCATCGCCACAGAGTTCTTTAGAAACAGCGCACTTTCGGGCTTCTCCTTCATGGTGTTTAACCTTTTGTGTGCCCCCTGCTTTGCAGCGTGTGGTGCAATCAAAAGAGAAATGAACAACGCAAAGTGGACATGGGGCGCTATTGGGTACATGTGTGGGTTTGCATACGCTGTATCCCTCATCATTTACCAATTGGGCAACTGGTTGAAAACAGGCGCTTTTGGGGTTTGGACAGTGATTTCCATTTTCTTACTCGCATTCCTTCTCTACATGCTCTTTAGAAAAAATAAGTATGACAACAACCATTTAAACGTCCGTGCTGTGGATGCAAACATGTAAACAGCACTTTCACAACAAAAACAGGAGGATTTTGATATGAACGCACCTACTTTGATTGTATTATTGCTTGTAATTTTAGCCGTTTCTCTCGTTGTCTTTTTCCAAATCAGGAACAAGAAAAAGGGCAAATCCTCCTGCGCTTGTTCAGGTGGATGCAGTGGTTGCTCTATGAGTGGAAAGTGCCACACAAAGGAATAAAATAGGTAAATACACACAGCACCCCTACGAAAAACACGCAGGGGTGTTTTAATATCAAAAATAATAAGCAGAAAGAACGCAAAAATACTAAAAAAACGCACATATTTCTTTGCATTTTGTTTTAAAAAGTGGTATACTGTAAAAAAGGGTGATGCCCTTTACTTTAACACATTTTAGGAGGTCTTTTTAAGATGATTTACCACGTATATGAAAACGCAGATCAAGTATCCCTCGCTTGTGCAATGCTCATTGCAGCTCAAGTGACCAACAAGAAGGACAGTGTTTTAGGGCTTGCAACAGGCTCTTCCCCTATCAAAACATACCAAAATTTGATTGAATGGCATCAACAGGGCGCACTTGATTTTTCACAGTGCAAAAGCTTTAACTTGGACGAATATGTGAACATTTCCTATGACCATCCAGAAAGCTATCATAGATTTATGCAGGACAATCTGTTTGGCAAAATCAACATGAAAGAAACCAACGTGCCAGACGGCAACGCAGCAGACCTTGTAAAAGAAGGCAAGCGCTATGACGAAGCCATTCAAAACGCAGGTGGCATTGACCTTCAGCTTTTGGGCATTGGCAGAAACGCACACATCGGCTTTAACGAACCAGACAGCAAATTTGTGTATGGCACACAAATGGTAGACCTCACACAGTCCACCATCGAAGCAAACCGCCGTTTCTTTGATTCTGAAGACCAAGTGCCACGCAAAGCCATTTCTTTGGGTGTGGGTGGTATTATGGCTGCAAAGACCATTGTGTTGATTGCAATGGGCGCAGACAAGGCACAAGCAATTCATGACACGATTTATGGTGGCATCGACCCCATGGTGCCTGCTTCCATTTTGCGTACACATAAAAATGCCATTATCCTTGTGGATAAAGCAGCAGCTTCCATGCTGTAATCAATCCCAAAAGAGCTGTAAGCATTTTTCTGTTTACAGCTCCTTTTTTTAAAAGGAGATAACAATGAGCTTTACAAAATCATTTGAAATACAGAATATAAAAGACACCTTTGAAGTGGTGGTGGTGGGTGGGGGCACAGCAGGTGCACTCTCTGCCATAGCTGCTGCTCGTATGGGCAAAAAAGTGGCTGTGGTAGAGCAATTTGGTGCACTCGGTGGGTCTGCTACCATGGCGCTTGTAACCCCCTTGATGCCCAACTTTGTGGAAGGGGAGCCGGATAACTCCTCTATCAGCGCTGAAATCACTGCTCGCCTTGAAAAAAGAGGCTTTGCAGGGCGCATGAACAACCATATCTTTTTTGATCCACTCCAATTGGCATATGTGTTGGAAGAAATGTTTGTGGAAGAAAATATCACGATTTTTTATTACACACGCCTTGTGGATGTGTGCATGGAAGGTGAAAAAATCCTTTCCCTCATTTTGCACGATAAGGAAGGGCTCAAAGCACTTTCGGGCGAGGTGTTCGTAGATGCAACAGGGGATGGAGATTTGTCCGTATTGAGCCATGCTGACTTTAATAAGGGCAACCCAAAAACAGGCAAAAACCAGCCGATTTCTGTGCGCTACCTCGTGTCCAACATTGATTTAGATGCATTTTATGAGTCTGCACCCGACAGCATTTGGCGTGAAAGATTTTCTTATTACGGCGATTGCACGAGCTTAGAACCTAAAAATTCACTGCAACGGATCATGAAAAAAGGCTTGGATGACGGCGAATTGACGAAGGAAGACTTGTATTATTGGCAATTTTTCTCTTTCCCTGGTCAAAAGGGCACGCTGGCTTTTAATTGCCCCGAAATCTTTGAGCACACAGACGGCACAAAGGCTTTTGACTTGACCAATGCGCAGATTATGGGTAAAAAAGCCATCTTCCGTCAGCTTGCTTTCTACAAAAAGCACTTTGTGGGCTTTGAAAATGCTTATGTGGCGCAGATTGCACCCATGGTGGGCATTCGTGAAACAAGAGAAATCATCACGGAAAAAGTGCTCACGTTTGAAGAAGCAAGGCGCTTCACCAAGTTTGATGAGGGCATTGCACAAACCAATTATCCCATTGATGTTCATGGTGCAGGGGATATCTATTCCAACGAACACCTTGAAAGTGACGGTTCTCAAGTACCTTACTTTGAAGTGCCCTTCTCTTGCCTTGTGGTGAAGAATGTGGACAATCTGTTTGTTACAGGGCGTTGCGTGGGATGCGAATTTTTGGTGCAAGCCTCTATCCGTGTGCAACAAACGGCACGTGCGATGGGCGAAGCAGCAGGCATTGGCGCAGCGCTTTGTGCAGAGGGTGATAAAATTGCCAAGCATGTGGCGGGCAAAAAAGTGCGTGCCATTATGATTGAAAATGGGGCACAATTTTGTTAATGAGTTGCGTATACTATAAAAACGTGCTATAATGTGTGCATAAGATGAAGGAAAGGAACACTTTATCTTGCATCTTAAAAAGGAGGTGTGTTTATGCGTAAACCCGTATTGCTATCTGTAACAGGAACAGCGCAGAACAAAGGCGTGCCAGATGATGTGGTGCACTTGGTGACAACAGGGTATTTAAGTGGCGAAAAGGACGAATGGCGCCTTCGGTACACAGAAACACAACCTGATTCCAACATGGCAAGCAAAGTGATGCTCAGTATGATAGATGGTGTCGTCACCATGCAAAGAGAAGGCACTTTTGGTACGAGCATGGTGTTTGAAAAAGGCACACGCTTTGAAGGGGTGTACCAAACCCCTTATGGTGCGTTGGATATGGGCGTGTTTCCTACGCTCGTGCGCTACAAAGTGGAAGAAGAACGGGGCGAAGTGACGCTCAAATATCAGCTGGATTTGCAAGGGCAATATGCCGCTATGCACGAATTAAAAATCATGTTCCAAGATAAGGATAAGCAATGAGCTTTTTGACAGAGAAAAAAGAAAAGCTGAGAGAGATTTTAACGGACATTTGTTTTTTACGCCATGACAACTCGTCTATGGCGTTTTTTGTAAGTGATTATGTACGGCGTGAAAAAGACGAGGCGAAAATTTCTAAAACGCTCGAAAATTTGGCGCAAGAAGGCTTTGTGTGCACAGTAAAAGAAGGTTTATTGTACATCGACCTAAATGAAGATATGTATTTGATCTTGTGCAAAAAACAGGAAGTATATTTTGTGCCCCAAACACAAAATCAAGCGCTTTTATATGCCCTTGTAGACAGAATTTTGGAAAACGCACACACAGATTGCTCTTTGCCTTTTGCGCTTATTCAAAAAACGTACTGCATGTATAAGAGCAATCAGCACTTGGCGCTTTACAAAATTCTTGCGCTTTATTTTTCCAAAATGCAAAAGCAAAAACAGCCTTTGCCCCTGCCTTTTGCGTATTTTTTACTTTCTCTTTTAAAGGAGGAAAATGCATGAAACTTTACAACGTACACGAGAAAAAACAGCGTGGTTCAGCAGACTTTCCCTTTGAATATCACGACATCAACGAGAAGCATGCACGCTATGAAATGCCCTATCATTGGCACGAAGAAATGGAAATATTGCACGTCGTAGAAGGTGTATTTTCTCTCACCGTGGAAGAAACCACATACGAATTAAGCCAAGGGGATGTTGCCATCATCAGCCCTTTTATGCTCCACGGGGGCACACCCAAAAATTGCAGATATGACTGCTCTGTGTTTGACCCCATTATGTTGCTCAAGTGTCCCGAAGAAGGCAAAAAGTTCATATCTGCTTTAATGAGTGGAAAAGCGCAAGTATCCCCTGTTTTTGACAAGCAAAATGCACTCGTCAAACGCCTTTTAGAGCCTATGTTTCAAGAGCTTAGAGCGCACCCCAAAGAAAGCACCTTGATTGTCATCGGTTCGCTCTATTGTTTTTTTGGCAACTGCTATCAGCAAGGGGCATACACGCTCTACAAAAAGCCTTATTTTAAAGAAACACGCCACATGATGAAGCTAAAGCAAGCCTTTGAAATCATAGAAAATGAGTATCAAAACCCGCCCACCTTAGAAGACCTTGCCAAGCGTGTCGGCTTATCCACCAAGTATTTTTGCCATTTTTTCAAGGAAGTGACACACGATACGCCCATGCACTACATCACCTATTTTCGCATGGAAATGGCAGCCAATCTCCTCTCAGGCACAGACAAAAATGTCACGGAAGTAGCCTATCTCTTAGGCTATCAAGATATCAACTACTTTGTGCGTGTATTTAAAAAGCACAAAGGCGTAACACCCAAACAATATCAATTGGAAATGAAAGGGGAATTCACATGTTAAAAAATGTACCAGCTATCATCTGCCCAGAACTGCTCAAAATCCTTTGCGAAATGGGGCACGGCGACGAACTCACCATCGGAGATGCCAACTTTCCAGGCCACTCTTGCTGTAAAACTGTCATTCGCATGGACGGCCACAGCGTCAACGACATCTTAGATGCCATCTTAACCCTCATGCCCCTCGACCAATACAGCGAAAAAGCCGCCTTCTTAATGCAAGTTGTCCCCGGTGACCCCTGCAAAACTCCCATTTGGGACACCTATAAATCCACCCTTTCAGCCCATGAATCACGTGGTGCCTCTCTTGTTGAAGAAATCGAGCGCTTTGCTTTCTATGAGCGTGTCAAGGAAAAAAGTGTTTGCGTGATTATGACGGGGGAAAAGGCGAAATATGCTAATGTTATCCTCAAAAAAGGAATTTTGTAAAAACGCTTTGAAAAAACCTCATCTGGGGTGTCAACTGCGAATTTTGAAAAAATCACGTACCTGATGTACGCTCATTTCTCAAAATCCTTGTTTCCTACCATCTAAGGCTTTTTGAAA
>CAYTPJ010000012.1:12567-27124 GCA_964439755.1 uncultured Oscillospiraceae bacterium | reverse complement strand
GGAGGAGCTTTCTCACCCTGTGGGCAAAGAGTTTTGGGCACAGAACGTATAAAATGTTAAATTTTAAAAAAAGGGGGTGCGCCCTCTTTTTTTTGTGCACTTTATATGGTATAATAATCGAGTACCACTTAGAAACAGAGGTTAGTTTTGATGAAAAAAACTTTGCTTATTTTATTCTTTTTTCTTTTTCTCACCTGCCCAGCATTGGCAGAAGACAGCATAACGCTCAACCAAAAAGAGCTTTTGGTGGGTGAAATATTAGATGTTTCTGTTGAAATAGAAAAAGAAACATCCTATGTGTACACCTTGTCTTTGAACGATAAAATGCTCATTCAAAGCGAAGTCACAAACGAAAAAAACGCTTCCTATATACCCAAAGAAACAGGCGCATACACGCTCACAGTACAAGGTCAAACGACAAAAAGAGCAGTAACGTCTTCTTTTTCTGTTATAAAACCTCTTAAAGTGTCTGTCCAAGCGCTTTCTAAAATTGCATTTACAGGAGAAGAAACGGATTTTACCGTACAAGTAGAAGGTGGCAAAGCGCAATTTACCTATGTGTACTCCATCATTGTAGACAATAGAAAAATAGATGAAATCACGTCTGATACAAACACTTTATCTTACGTACCCAATCAAACAGGCGCACTCTCTGTGTCCGTCACTGTGTCTGACCAGGGCACAGACGAATCCACTGCCCTGTCTTCTACAATAGAAGTAAAAAAAGGCAAAGGTTTATCTATCAAAGGCAACACCAAAAATTTCCCCACGCAAGGGGGCATTCGGCAATGGACGGTTTATGCTCCCTCCATTTGGTCTTTAAAAACGGAAGGTGATTTTTTCACAGTAGACAAGCAAGCAGGCAACAATCAAGATACCATCACCATTTCTTGCACCCCCAGTTATGGCGCACAAAGATCTGGCACAATTGTTTTATCCAGTCAAGACATCACACTTTCTTTCCCTGTAAAGCAAACAAAGGACACAGGGGAAGAAGAAGAAACATATTTGTTTGCACAAAGTGATGATTTCATCTATATTGATGGCGCACAGTATGCCTCTTGGATGGACAATGAAACTGAAAAAACTTTTTATATTCAAGCATCTGAAGATTTTACCTACACTTATGATCAGAATTTGCTCACCGTAACGCAAGATAATGACCTAATTACAGTTATCAAAAACGCAGATACTTTTGAAAAAGAAGCTGTGGTTTCTTTTGTATCGGGCGACCAAAAAGGCGCACTCTACGTGTTTGAACCAAGTGCGCAAAAAGGTGCAGAAGTGCGTAGCCTTTCTTTAGATAAAGAAAAGGCTGTGGCTTATAAAGAAAATGTTTTAGCCACTGTAACCACTTCAAACGATGCACAGTCTTTGCACATCTATGCCTCCAACTCAAACTACGAAAGCACTTTCCCAAGAGGCAATTTAAAAGAAAACACGCAAAAGGAACTGACGTGGAAAGTGCCCATTGTGCCTACGATAAAGGGCGCACAATCCTTTTTGGTGGTCGCAAAAGACAAGGACGGTCAACACAAAAACGCACAATTGTTCACAATAGAAGGCATTGAAAACACAGACTTATTGCTCCATACGCCCCTTTTTGTGGAAGAAGAAAAAGGCAACACGCTCTATGTTACCCTCTCTTCTTTTGTAAACAAAATACGCCTACTGGACAATGATAAAAAAGAAATTCAAGCTGTGGACAAAGCTTCTGTATTTGTAGACACATATGTCAACGAACAAAATAGAGGCGCTATGTGCACATGGAATATCCCTTTAAAAGAAAATACCTTTCCTGCCTATGTTGAGGCAAATAGTGAAACACAAGCTGTTAAAAAAGCCTTTAGCCCCAAGCAAGAGAAAAAAGTTCCTGCCCTATACAGCCAGTCTGATGGTACATGGGAAAATGCACCCTACAAAAAGAGCACACTGCAAACCTCCGGTTGTGCCATATTCGCCCTTTCTCACGCATTGGATCGTTTGGGCTACCAAGGTGATGAAATATCTCCACAAGCTTTGGCGAAAGAATATGCTTTCTGTTTGGTAGACGGTGGCACATTAAACAGCACCTTAATTGGAAATGCCGGGGATGATTTAGGGTATAAAACACGGTATGAATTGTACGAGGATTATTACACCATTAAGAAAAAATTAGAAGAAGGCGCCATGTTCTCCTTTGCCGTCGTGGCAGGGCACATTGCCATGGTGGATGGCATTTCAGAAGACGGCACGATGTTCCACATTGTAGACTCTGCCCCCTCTGCCACTTTTGAACGCATCAAAAAAGCACAGCTTTACATTAAAAACACCGATGGCACTTTTTCAGCTGTAACTGCCCTCAACCAAATTCCAAACGCAAAATACTACTTTGAAACAAACGCATATGGTGCGCTCGAATATTACTTAGAGTCCTCTTATGTCACCAAAAGAGGGGTGCGCCTCATTCAAAAAAGAGCAAAGTAAATTTAAAAAAATCAAAAAGAGCGTAGACAAAATCCACGCTCTTTTTTTGTTGATTTCTTTTAAATCAAATTATACTTTTCAAGCAACTCTCCAATGATTGTTTTATCAAACTTTTTGAGTGCTTGCTTTTCCACAAAGTTCAAGCCAAAGGGTAACTTAATGTCTGTGATTTTTCTGCCATCCATCATCTTCGCCGTTGCATCCAACAACCTTCTGATATCAAAAGCAGAGTCAAACACTTCAGGCACCCCTCTATCCACATCCAACAATGTGTACACGCCTTCCATGGCTGTGCGCACAGAATACTCTGTTGTAAACACACACCCTCTTTCAGACTCTGCAAACTGCCCGATAAACGCCATATTCTTGCTCCCTTCAGGCACAACCAGAGGACGGTCGCCCTGTGCACGGGGCATAAAGAAAGCTGTGATGTAGGGCATCATGCAAGGCGTGCTTGTAACACCTTCTGCGTATGCCTCTATTTCTTCTTGAGGTACGCCGATATGATACAGCCATTCTTGCACAATTTCAGTACCCGTGCAATCTCTCATTGCCTTTTTCACATAGTCGCCCGCTACATCAATGTAAAGGCCGTAGAACCAAATCACCACTTCATTTTCTTTCTGCGTTTTAAAGTGGGGTTGACGGTTGATTGTCCAGCTACAAAGCCACTTAGAGTCACGTGCTGTAACAATGCCCCCTGTAACCACACGTCCACTATGTGGGTCACGCTGACAGATTTTTTCAATGTAGGGCATGAGCTTGTCATCATGCAATGTAATGGTGGCAGATTCCCAGCTTGTTTTGTGCACATCTGTGCAGAATTTTTGTGGTTGCCCAAAGGCAGCATCTTTTAATGCAAGCTTTTTCCAAAGCCCCCAGCATGCGCCCTCTGATGTATTTAAAACAGGAGGATGGTCATTATCCCCTAAAGAAGAATTTTCTGTGCAACTACCATTGGTGATAAACACGAGGTCATTTTCTGTGATATCCATTTCCTTGGGCTTTCCTGCCACCTCTAAATACAATTTTGTCGCTGTTTTTTCTTTGCCATTGATCGCAACATCTATATCTTTTACCACTGTACTATATTCAAAATGCACATTGCGCTTTTCAAGATATTTCATCAAAGGCAAAATCAACGACTCATACTGATTATACTTTGTAAACTTGAGGGCAGACAAATCGGGCAACCCTCCAATATGATGGATAAAACGCTGAATATAACGGCGCATTTCAATCGCACTATGCCATTTTTCAAAAGCAAACATCGTTTGCCAATACAGCCAGAAGTTGGATTGATAAAATTCATCATCAAACACATCGTCAATTGTCTTGTCTTGAAGTTCATCTTCTCTTGTCATAAAAAGCTTTACAATTTCGGTAGAGGCTTTATCAGACAGTGTAAACTTCTTGCCTGTATGCGCATTTTCTCCTTGATTTACTGTTGCACGGCACAAAGAATAATTCGGATCTTTTTTATTCAGCCAATAAAACTCATCAAGGACAGATGCATCTTCTACTTCAAGAGAAGGGATGCTCCTAAATAAATCCCATAAACATTCAAAGTGGTTTTCCATTTCTCTGCCACCACGAATTACATACCCTTTTTGTGGGTCAAAAATGCCGTCACACGCCCCACCTGGCAAAGCACATTCTTCAAAAATATGAATGTTTTCTCCCTTCATTTGCCCATCTCTCAAAAGAAATACAGCTGTTGCAAGGGAAGCAAGCCCTGCACCTACAATGTAAGCGCTTTTTTTGTCCACATCCTTTGGCTTAACAGGTTTAGCGAAAGCCTCATAGTTACCGTTTGAATAGTACATGTATATCCCTCCTGTGTCATTTTAAAATCTCCACAAGTCGATTATACAACTATTTTGTCAGTTTATCAACCATAATCTTCATTGTTTTTGTTTAGGTCTCTATTTTCCATCATATACAAGGATATATTTACATTTCAAAAAAGCACATTCTTTTTAATCCTCTGTGTGCTTATTTCTTCTTTTTTTCTCTTTGTTTTTCCTTCTTGTTTTTTGAATAAAGCTGACTGCCCCTATGAGCATGAAAATGCCTATGCCCCCTGCGATCATCAGTTTGTGTCTTGTTCTAAGTAATTTGGGCTTAAGTTGCTTATTTGTTTCTGTTTTATTGTTTTGATTTTTATCCTTTTCCAATTCAGCTCTTTTGTTGAGCACAACAAGAGATTTATCCAGCATCAAATACGTGCCCTCTGTTAAAGATGGAAAAGTAAAAACTCGTGTATCCACATTTTCAAAATTTCCAACCAAAGAGAGTTTGTTATTTTCTATTTTATATAGCCACACGATATAGGAAGTTACATTTTTATTTTCTAAATCAAGCACCACATTTTTTTGGATATCCACATTTTTTTGATACTCAAAAATCAAATAGGAAGAAGGAGCAACCCCTTTAAACGCACTGTCTATCAGCGCTTTGCTCAAAGGCTCCTCTTTCACTTCCAAACTGTCGATCAATGCATCATAAGGGCAGTTGAGGATTACATATACGCCTTCTTTTACAGGCAAACAAATAGCGTGCTCATAGCTCACCATTTCTTTATTTTCAACTACTTTTCCGTCTATATAACGCACTACATATACCTTATCCCCATAAACATTTGGATCTAAGGGAACATGAATCGTTGAAAAGAATGCGCCGTTTTTTTCATCTTGGCAAACTGCTGTTAGGTGTTGTACCTTCTTTAATTCCTTTTGATTGGGTAAAAATTGTTGAACGGTGCCAATGGATTTTTTAATTAAAATATCAGATATTTGATTGTCTAAATCTTGAATATACGCCTCTATTTCTTCATCTGTAAGCTGGTCAATATCTGCCATTGTCGGGATGGTCAAATGAATATTGTACTCTTTTTCTGCCATTTTCGCATGTTGTTTTAGTTTCGCCAAGCTCACAGCATTTTGAATGCCCTCTATTTTTAATTCCTCGAAAATCATTGCTTCACTTTCAGTAAATTGATCAAAAACAAATTGCATTTTTACATCAAGCAAGTCACTATAAGCACTGGGTAAATAGAAAGTAATATTGTTTTTCCCACCCTTTAAAGGCGCTGAGTACACCACCTGTTCATTTTCCCCCACCAACACGGTCAATCGATTAGTTGTATTTTGAGGCATGATCAAAGAAAATTGAACGTGCACGTGTTCACAATATGCTGTTGTAAAATGTAAAGAAAAAGATGCACTCTTTTCTTCTTTTTGGATGTCCATATGTATTTGATTGTTTGACACTGAAAGTATAATCCCTTTATCTGAAACTATGTCCATTTCATTCTTTTCAAAGGGTGCAACACGGATTAAAGAATTGTTTTCGTGCATTTTTTCTGATGCATTATCTATAAAAACAAGTTGCTTTAAGGGCTTATATTTCGCCTCAATGTCTATTTCGTTTTGAACTGCAAATGCACATAGCTCAATATAGTCAGGTGTTCCATTTTGTTTATCAAAATAAGCCATTTTGTTTGAAGTGCTCACTTCGCTTATGTCCGTTGCATTTGCAATAGAACAGGAAAAAAGGCAACAAAACACAACAAAAAACAAGCAGATTTTAAAACGCTTTTTAAACCCTAAGCATTTTTTACATTCAAGTTGATTTTGATGCATATTTTTCCTTTCTATAATTTATTACAATTTTTTGTATTTCTGAAAATTTTATACAAAAATACATTTTACATTATACATGTTTTTTTTGATTACGTCAACGCTTAAAATTTCCATTAAAACGACAGAATACGTGCATTTTCCAGTATGTTATGTTGCAATCTTCACATGTTAAAAAGGAGAGATTTTTTTGAAATGAGGAAAGAAAATGAACAGGAAATCAAGGCTTATGAAAGTGGTTTTTGCCTACTTCTTGCTTGGCATGAGCGCTGTTATGATGTGTTCAAAAGTCGCCTTTGCAGTGCAGGGATTGCCCGATTTTTTTCAAATCAGCGTGGGGCAAACAGTTGATTTTAAATCAAACTTGGCTGTTATAAAGAGCACGGATGAACGACTTCTCGACTACCAAGATGGGCAGTTTAAAGCAAACGAAGTGGGCGAAACGCAAGTGCTTTTTAACTTATTTGGCTTTTTGCCTATACAGAGAATGAATGTTTCCATCACTCACCAAGTCACCTTAATGCCTGGAGGGCAAGCCGTGGGCGTTGCACTTCAAGCAGGGGGCGTGCTCGTGGTGGGTTTGTCTGACGTAAAAGGGCAAAACCCTGCACAAAATGCAGGCATCATGCCAGGTGACTTGCTGCTTTCCATCAATGGTAAAACAATAGAAAACAGCCAATCTCTTTTGCACTTGGTATCTTCCACCAAAGGTGCTGCTTTTTTATTAAAATATGAACGTCAAGGCGTTATAAAAACAACTTCTGTAACGCCTGTATTTAAAGACCATGCTTATTTTATCGGCGTGTGGGTGCGTGACAGTACAGCAGGTGTGGGCACGCTCTCCTATTATGATATGAAAAGCAAAGGGTTTGGCGCCTTGGGGCATGCCATCAGCGACCCGGACACACGCTCCATCATGCCCGTTTTAATGGGGCATCTATTTTTAGCAGATATTACGGACGTAAAAAAAGGTGCACGAGGCACCCCTGGCGAGCTGAGAGGGAGTTTCTTAAAGGACAAGATACAGATTGGCACAATCAAAAACAATCAAAAAAACGGTATATACGGCACCATGTCCTCTCCCCTTCAAAACCCTTTTTATAAAAATGGTTTGCCTATTTGCTTAAAAGACGGCATTAAAAAAGGCAAAGCCACCATCTTGTCCACCGTGCAAGGGCACAAGATGCAGGAATATGAAATTCAAATTGTAAATGTATTGCGCTATTCCTTTCACAACAACAAAAACATGGTGATTGAAGTGACGGACGAGCGCTTACTCCAACAAACAGGAGGCATTGTACAAGGCATGAGTGGCAGTCCCATCATTCAAAATGGACGCATTGTCGGTGCAGTGACGCACGTATTTGTAGACGACCCCACAAGAGGGTATGGCATTTTTATTGAAAACATGCTCAAAAGCAATTAAAAAGAGGCTCTGTTCCTGTGCTTCCTCTTTCTAAAAAGTAACACATTTTTCAAAGCCTCTTTATATGCTTATTTTGTATAACCCAATTGATTTAAGAAAGTTTTAGCAATGTACATGGCTCCCACTTTGTTGGGGTGAATACGGTCGCCTGCAATTGTGTAGGGGAAAATTTTGGTAAACAATTGGTCAAAAGCCTCTTGCAAATCCACCACAGGCAAATTGTACTTTTCGCCCATTTTCTTTACGATTGCGCCATATTCATCCATGCGATTGCGCATTTCATCTGTGCCCTTTTTGATCATATAATAAGGGGTCATGAGCACCATGCCTTTGGAGGTTTGGAGCGTTTTTTGGATGAGTTCATCATATGTTTTTTCATATTCTTCAGGCAACACGTGGATTTCAGTTTGGAAAGGCGCATCATATTGACGCCACACATCGTTGATGCCAATGAGCACACACACATAGTCTGGGTGTTGGTTCGTCACATCGTTTTCCCAACGTTCTTTTAAGTCACGAATACGGTTGCCACTTGTGCCCACATTCACCACATTGATTTTATCTTCAGGGTACATAGCGCTCAAAATGGCATTTACATCTGCCACATAGCTTGTACCCAGTGCATCTGGATGCCCTTGACCAATGGGGCGTGCTCTACCATAATCCGAAATAGAATCTCCGATAAACAATACCTTGCTGTTTTTTTCAAAAAACATGATTTTTCTCCCTTTTTACTTTAGTTTTTGTAAAAACTTGATTTTACGCACGAGTTTATTGGGCAAATCCTCTTTTTTTACTGCACCAAAGAGGAGCGCCCCCACAAAGTACGTGATACATGCTATTATAATGGTTATAACCACAAGTGTCAAGGAGTTATTGAGAGAATTTTTTCCAAACATTGCCATGAGTGCAAACACAACGAGCGCCATCAAGCCACTTGCGCACAAGGGTTTTACTATCAAATCCTTGACATCAAAACGCACTTTTCCATACTTTGCCACGTAATACAAGTTGGGCACCATGCTCACAAAATAGCACAAAAGGGAGGCAAAAGGGGCGCCGTGAATGTTGATGGAAGGGATTTTGACCAATGTATAATTGAGTGCAATCTTTGCAAGCACACCCAAAAAGAGTGTATACATGGGAATGCGTTGCTTTTTTAACCCTTGCAAAATGCCACTTGTTGCCTGCACAAATGTAAAAAGTAAAATAGTGAGCGCAGAGACTGACAACAATTGACTGCCCAAGAGCAACTGACCTTGGTTATAGTTGCCCCCTCTAAAATACAGACTCATCAAAATAGGCTCTGAGAGCATGCTCAAACCAATGGAGCAAGGAAAGCCAATGAGGGACGCAAAGCGCAAGCCCGATGCAATCTCATTTTTTACATGCACAGTGTCTTGTTTAGCAACCCCAGCCGATATAGAGGGTACAAGGTTTACACTCATGGCCATTGCAAGCGCAGTGGGTACATTGATTAAAGGGAACACAAGCCCTGTAAGCACACCATACGAAATGAGCGCCTCTCCTTCTTGCATGTACTTGTCCATAATATTTACAAGCATAAAAGAGTCTATTTCCCCTGCAAGGGGCACAATACATGCCCCCAACGTGATAGGAATAGACACATGGAGTATTTGAAGGCTCAAATACTTATAGCTGAGTGGATGAATGCTTTCATCCTGCACCATGTTTTGAAGCTCTTTTTTAGACAAAAAATGCTTGATCATCATGTACAAAAGCGCAAACATTTCTGCAATGGAGGTACCCAACAGAGCACCTGCTGCACCCAATGAAAAGCCCTGCAAATTCGTTGTACCAAAAGAGGCAAAATACCCTGCCACAGGGAGCGCAATGAACACTTTGCCCACTTGCTCTATGAGCTGAGATACTGCTGTGGGTGCCATGCGCCGTCTGCCCTGCATTTGCCCCCTAAAAGCACTCATCACGCACACAAAGAACAAGCTGGGTGCAATCATCAAGTACCCAAGTGCAGCATCTTCTGTGCCTTTTTGCAGTGCCAATTCTTTTCTAAACAGCATGAGCACAATGGTCGCAACAAAGCCAAACAAAGTAAGCATTACAAGGGCAGACTTAAACACTCTGTCTGCATTGCGCTTGTCATTGAGCGCCAAATAGTGCGCCACCATACGTGATATGGCAACAGGGATGCCTGCTGATGAGATCGTCAAAAGCAAATTATAGCTTGGGAAAACCTGCTGATACACGCCCATGCCTTGTGCGCCAATCATCTGCGCTAATGGGATGCGATAGAGCACCCCCACCACTTTGCATATCAGCCCCACAAGCCCCAAAAGGGAAATACCACCAATTAGATTTTTTTGTTTCTGTGTCATATTGCCTCTTTAAGGTCTGAAGTTATAAAAACAAGGAGAAAAAAGGGAGAAAAACGCTTTTGTTTCCTCCCTTTTATTTTTTTATTCTTCAGTTGTTGTTTCTAAAGCTTGAGCAGTTTCTTCTGTTGTTTCAGATGCGTTTTCTTCCACACTTTCTTCTTCCACTTCTTCTTTTTCTGCTCTTGCTACGCCCACAATTTTGCTATCTTCCAACACACGCATCAAGCGCACGCCCTGTGTGCTACGACCACATACTCTGATTTCTTCCACCGTGGTACGAATGACTGTGCCATCATCTGTGATGAGCAAAATATCTTCATCTTCTTGCACCATGAGCTGAGCTGCCAAAAGCCCTGTTTTATCGTTGATGGTCATGGCAATAATGCCCTTACCACCTCTGTTTGTTTCACGATATTGATCAGGCTCTGTACGCTTGCCATAGCCATTTTCTGTGATAGAGAGCACAAGTGCATTTTCTTCAATCACAGCAAGGGAAATCACTTCATCCCCTTCTTCTAAGCTGATAGAGCGTACACCCATGGAAATTCTGCCCATGCTACGCACTTTCTGCTCTTTAAAGCGAATGGCTTTGCCCTTGTGCGTTGCCATCATGAGTTCGTCTGTACCCCTTGTTAAGAGTGCCCCAACGAGCTCATCTTCATCCCTCAACACAATGGCAATAAGCCCTGATTTTCTAAGGTTTTTAAAGTCATCCAAAGGTGTTTTCTTAATGAGGCCATCTTTGGTCGCCATCATCAAATAGGCGTCTTTGGTGTCTTCATTGTCATTGGGCATCGCAATCATGGTGGTGACTTTTTCACCTTCTGAAAGCTGCAAGAGGTTTACAATAGCTGTACCCCTTGCTGTGCGCCCTGCTTCTGGAATTTGGTAGCACTTTAAGATGTACACACGGCCTTTGTTTGTAAAGAACATGATGTTCGCATGTGTGTTGACCACTTGGATTTGCTCTGCATAGTCTTCATCCCTTGTGGTCATCGCTGTAACGCCCTTGCCACCCCTGTTTTGAGCACGGTATGCAGACTTAGAAATACGCTTCACATACCCAAAGTGTGTGAGGGTAACAGCCATGTCATCCATCGCAATCAAGTCTTCAATATCAATTTCGCCTTCGATTTGAGAAAGCTCTGTTCTGCGTTCATCCGCAAACTTGTTTTTAATTTGAAGCATTTCATCTTTTACAACGCCCATGAGCAAATCTCTATTTTGGAGGAGAGAAGTAAGGTATGCAATGGTTTTTTGAATTTCGTCAAACTCTGCTTGAAGCTTATCGCTTTCAAGGTTGGTCAGCCTTGCCAAACGCATGTCCAAAATCGCTTGCGCTTGTTTATCAGAAAAGGCAAAGCGCTCAATCAACGCTTGTTTTGCACTGCCTGTGTCCTTACTACTTCTGATGATGTGCACCACTTCGTCAATGTTGTCAAGGGCTACGAGCAAGCCTTCCAAAATGTGCGCACGTGCTTCGTTTTTTTGAAGGTCATAGCGTGTTCTTCTTGTCACCACATCTTCTTGGTGCTTGATGTAGTGATAGAGCATATCTCTTAAAGACAACACCTTGGGTTCGCCGTCCACAAGAGCGAGCATAATTGCACCAAATGTTTCTTGCAGTTGTGTGTGTTTATACAAGAAGTTGAGCACAATAGCAGGTTGCACATCACGCTTTAATTCAATAACAATGCGCATACCCTTTCTGTCAGACTCATCACGGATATCACTGATGCCTTCTAAGGATTTTTCTCTCACAAGGTCTGCAATTTTTTCAATCAAGCGTGCCTTATTGACCATATAGGGAATTTCTGTAATAACAATGCGTTCCCTGTTATTGGGCATTTCTTCAATATCGCTCTTTGCACGCACCACAATGCGCCCACGTCCTGTATGATATGCCTGACGAATACCCTTTAAACCGAGCACCACACCCCCTGTTGGAAAGTCGGGGCCTTTGATGTGCGACATCAATTCGTCCAAGCTTGCATCTTCATTGTCAATGAGGCAAATGGCGCCGTCAATCACTTCGCCCAAATTGTGAGGAGGAATATTGGTTGCCATACCCACTGCAATGCCTTGTGAGCCGTTCACCAAAAGGTTGGGAAATCTGGAGGGCAATACAGTCGGTTGCATGAGTGTTTCATCAAAGTTGGGCATAAAGTCCACAGTGTCTTTATCGATATCAGCCATCATGTGCGTACAGATTTTGCTCATTCTCGCTTCTGTGTAACGCATAGCAGCTGCGCCATCTCCATCCACAG
Source organism: uncultured Oscillospiraceae bacterium (assembly GCA_964439755.1). GTDB lineage: Bacteria > Bacillota > Clostridia > Christensenellales > Aristaeellaceae > CAYTPJ01. The sequence goes on along the minus strand of CAYTPJ010000012.1, from coordinate 14,967 downwards.
AGCCAAAGTTGCCCTGCCCTTCTACGAGCATATAACGGATGGAAAAGTCCTGTGCAAGGCGCACCATGGCATCATACACAGAGCTATCACCGTGGGGGTGGAATTTACCAAGCACGTCACCTACGATACGTGCGCTCTTTCTGAAAGGCTTATCTGGAGTCATTTGCAGTTCGTTCATATCGTACAAAATACGACGGTGAACAGGCTTTAAACCATCTCTTACATCTGGCAAAGCACGGTTTACAATAACAGCCATTGCATATGCAATAAAGCTTGTTTTCATCTCGGCTTCTAAATCAGCAGGCATCAAGCGATCTTGTATATCACTCATAAATTATCTGTTCCTTTCAAATAAAAAGTGTCATCAAAGGTCAAGGTCTGTAACAAGCTTGCAGTTTTCTTCAATGAATTCACGGCGTGGCTCTACCTTATCGCCCATGAGCAAAGTAAAGATTTCGTCTGCCGAAATGGCATCATTGAGGGTAAATTGCTTCATCGTGCGTGTTGCAGGGTCCATGGTGGTGGTCCAAAGCTGTTCGGCACTCATTTCACCAAGACCTTTGTAGCGCTGAATGTCTGCTTTTGTTTCACGACCCAATTGATCCAGCGTCATTTGAAGTTCTTCATCGCTATACACATAGTATTCTTTTTTACCCTTTGTGATTTTATAAAGAGGAGGCATAGCGCTGTACACATAGCCATTCTTTAAAAGTTCGGGCATGTAGCGATAGAAGAAAGTGAGCATCAAAATACGAATGTGTGCACCATCAACGTCAGCATCTGTCATACACACAATACGGTGATAACGCAGTTTTTCCAAATTGAAATCATCCCCAATGCCACAGCCAAAAGCTGTAATCATGTTTTTGATTTCTTGGTTGGCAAGGATTTTGTCCAGCCTTGTTTTTTCAACGTTTAGAATTTTACCACGGAGGGGCAAAATCGCTTGGAAGTGACGGTCACGCCCCGTTTTTGCACTGCCACCAGCACTGTCCCCTTCAACGATGAAGATTTCGCTCTTTGCAGGGTCACGCTCTGAACAGTCTGCCAATTTACCTGGCATAGAGCCACTTTCAAGCGCACCCTTTCTGCGTGTGAGTTCACGTGCTTTACGTGCCGCTTCTCTTGCTCTTTGTGCACCCAAGCACCTGTCTAAAATGGCTTTTGCAACGCTTGGATTTTCTTCAAAATATGTGGATAATTTTTCGCTCACAATAGAATCCACAATAGAACGCACTTCGGAGTTGCCAAGCTTTGACTTTGTTTGCCCTTCAAACTGTGGTTCGGGCATTTTCACAGAAATAATTGCCGCAAGGCTTTCTCTTACGTCTTCTGCTTTTAAATTGGTGTCTGCATCTTTTAAAATCTTGTGCTTTCTACCATAGTCATTCACTGTACGTGTTAATGCAGCAGAAAAGCCCATCAAGTGTGTGCCCCCTTCTGGGGTGTGAATGTTGTTCGCAAAAGCATAAATATTTTCAGAATAAGAGTCATTATACTGCATGGCGACTTCAACAGACACATCATTTTTAACACCTTCACAGTAAATAGGCTCTTCAAAAAGCACAGTTTTATGTTTGTTTAAGTACTTAACAAACTCGATTAAGCCACCCTCATAGTGGAATACTCTCTCTTGCTCTTTGCCTTCTCTTTCATCTTTAAACACAATGCGAATGCCCTTGTTTAAAAATGCCATTTCACGAAGACGTGTTTTGAGCACATCAAACTGGAAGGAGATGTTTTCATCAAACACACCATCTTTGTTTGCTTCTGAACGGATATCTGGCCAAAATTGTACATAAGTACCCGTCTTGTCCGTTTCTCCAATCACACGCAAATCATAGTTGATTTTGCCTCTTGTGTATTCTTGTTCATAAATTTTATTATCTTGGAACACTTTGACCATCATGTGGCTTGACAAAGCGTTTACAACAGATGCGCCTACGCCGTGCAAGCCCCCTGATACTTTGTATCCCCCGCCACCAAACTTACCGCCAGCGTGCAACACAGTTAAGCACACTTCAACAGCAGGACGCCCCACTTTTTTATGAATACCAACAGGGAAACCACGTCCGTTATCCAACACGGAAATAGACCCATCATTTTTAATCGTCACATCAATTTGCGTGCAAAAACCTGCAAGCGCTTCGTCAATTGCGTTATCTACAATTTCATATACAAGGTGATGAAGCCCCCTTGCATCTGTGGAACCAATATACATGCCAGGGCGTTTTCTAACAGCCTCTAACCCCTCTAAAACTTGTATTTGACTCTCGTCATATTCATTCGCTCCATGTTGCGAGTTCAATTCATCTTGCATACTTTTCCTCCAAAAACTTCTCTTGTTTCCTAGTGGATTTTGTGTCAGGGTTTTTGATTTCCCTCACCCATCTATTATAA
>CAYTPJ010000012.1:4331-12557 GCA_964439755.1 uncultured Oscillospiraceae bacterium | reverse complement strand
CTATTATAACACAAAACTTCAAAAAAAGAAACTGTTTTTTACAATTTCTTTCATTATAGTGAATAAAAAATATGTAATTTATTTTACAATTTACGTTCAAAAAAAAGATTGCAAAAAAGCATACATTTTCTTTCTTGCAATCTCTTTTTTCTATTTTTTACAATAAATCCATTTTGGAAAAGTCTATTTTACCATCTTCCAAAAGATATGCTTCATCCACATGCACATAGAGCACTTTGCCTACAAACATTTCGTGAGAGCCTGTCTTGATGGAGTCCACCACTTCGCACTCGATGTTGACAGGGCAGTCTGTTAAAATGGGTGCGTTGATGCATTTTGCTTCTTCAAATTGCACGTGCATTTTTTCAAACTTATCTTCATCTCGTCTGCTCACAGACCCTAAATAATCAAACGTTTCTTTATAGCTTTTTAATGGCAAATTCACCACAAAGCTTTTGGACTCTTTGATCATTTGATAAGAATACCTTGATTCCACAATGCCCACCATCACCATAGGAGGCGCAAAGCTACAATTAGAGCAATATGCCACAGCCAATGCATTGTTTTCCCCTTTGTTATTTCTCAAAGAAACAAGCACCTTTGGGGTTGGTTGGAGCACGCTCTTTTTTTGACCTTCTTGTTTCATCTTTTATTCCCCACAATTGCCTTCGTGTTCGTGTGCATGGCACACAGCGCCTGTTGTTTTAAGATCGCCCTTTAAGTATGCCAAAACAGCTGTTTTAGCCTCCCCTTGAGCACCTACAATCACTTCTACATTGCGTTCGTTAAAAATCTCCACAGCGCCACCACCCATACCACCTGCGATGATGACTTCAACGCCTCTGTCTGCCAAGAAATTGGGCAAAAAGCCTGGACGATGGCCTGGGTTTAACACGCTTTCTTCTTTCACAATTTGGTTGTTTTCCGTGTCATACAAATTAAAGTTTTCACAATGTCCAAAGTGACCTGCTACGATTGTTCCCATAGATGCGACTGCAATTTTCATTTTCCTGTCTCCTTTTTATTTAAGTAATTCATTGTATGTTCAAACACGCTTTTTAACGCAACAGAAGCTTTCGTTTCCAAAAATGCAAGGCTCTTGCCCCCATTGTTTGCGTATGCGGCTTGTTTGTCGTATGGAATACACCCCACAAAGGGAATGTCGTTGTCTTGAGCGTACTTTTTAATACGTTCTGTATTTTTTTCGTTGACATCATATTTGTTGACGCAAAGCACCATGTCCGTGTCAAACACACGGGCTGTTTTTACAATGCGCTCTAAATCGCTCAATCCCGACACAGAAGGCTCTGTAACAATGAGCACCAAGTCCACGCCCTTCATAGAGGCAATCACTGGGCACCCAATGCCAGGAGATCCGTCTATCACTGCAACAGGGGCTGTGCCACACACATCATTTAAAGCGTTCTTTACTGCTGTTACAAGCTTGCCCGAGTTCCCTCTGCCCATTTTTAAGGAAGCAGTGGAAAACACTTTTTCTCCCTTATACAATGCAAGCTGACCAGATAAATCTTTCACCAATGATACTGCGTTTTGCGCACACACATAAGCACATACGCCACACCCTTCGCACGCATATTCATCCACCATATACCCTTGTTTGCCTTTTTTTTTAGCAGAAAACCTACATTTTTCATAGCATGCACCACAAGATACACATTTATCAGGGTCTATCACTGCCATTTTGCCCCCATAAAAGGAGGTCTTTTGCTTAAATCCTTGCACCTTGGATACAAGGTGTAAATTGGGCGCATCCACATCACAATCCGCAAAGGCTTTTGCATTTAGAAAATCAATAAATGCAGCGGCCGTAGTTGTTTTGCCCGTGCCCCCTTTTCCACTTAAAACAAGGAGTTTTTTCATACGTCTATGCCCTCCTTGAACGTGTACGCAAGTGCTTCAAACTGCTCTTTGAGTGCCTCATTTTTAGTCACAGCCATCACGCCATTTGAGGAGAGCTTTGCCACTTCTTCATTGTATGGTATTCTAAGCAACACGGGCACTTGGTGCACATTTAAAAAATCCTCCAAAGGCAAATAAGGGGCTGTTACTTTGTTTATAATGGCATAGCAACGCTTGTTTAAAAGGGTGGCAAGCTCATACACCATTTTAAAATTGTGTAAGCCAAATGCACTGGCTTCTATCACCATCACGCACACATCTGCTTTTTTTAGCGTTGCTGTAACAGCGCACCCACTCCCAGGTGGACAGTCAATCAAACACATGTTTTCTTTCTGTTCATTTTCTAAAGTGCTCTTTAAGGCATGTTCAATCACAGGCACAGAGGACACTTCACCCGTGTGCATCTGCCCTTCCACAATCAAAGCATTTTCCTCTTTTGAGTATGTGCATACACCAATTTCATGCTCTTTTTCCACAATAGCATTTTCTCTGCACACGAGTGAGCAAAGCCCACACGCATGGCATATTTCCTCAAACACCATAGGATAATGGTTGACGAATGCAAGAGCGTTAAACTGGCAGTGGTCTACGCACTGCCTGCACGACACGCACTTTGTTTTGTCCACCTGTGGTACAAGCATGTGCACCTTTTCCTGTCTTATTTCTTGCGCTTTAAAAAACAGACTGCCGTTTGGTTCTTCCACATCGCAATCAATATATGTGCACTTGCCCAACGTCTTTGCCAAATTAACGGACACAAAGGTTTTCCCCGTGCCCCCTTTGCCACTTAAAAACGCTATGTTCATGCTATTCCATGGAAGCCTTTATGAAAATGATCGAGCAATTCCAGCTTATTTTCTTCATACAAGCTTCTATTTTCCTCCACACTTTTTTGCGCTGCTTTGTAAATTTTTACGTTAGATGCTTGAAGCACTTCTGCTGCATTTTCTCCCAAACGCACAGTAATGAGCACATCTGCTTGATTATCCAACACAATTTGTGCTGCTTTAGGGCCTGCGCCTCCTTGTGCCTCTGCTCCTTCGTTTACAACCACTTGCGTTTTCTTCGTGTCCGTATCGTACAAGTAAAAATAGGGTGCTCTACCAAATGACACGCACACCTCCTGCTTGTTTTCATCCAAAGGCATTGCAATTTTCATTTTATTTTCCTCTTTCTATTTTTATTCTTTTTTACACATATGCCGTTTGCATCCACCACAATTGCATTTTTCTTCCAAACCATCGCACAATTGATAGTGCCCTCCGGCAATCTTTAAAGCGCATCCTCTAACGAGCATCTGAGAAAGCTTTTTCCTTGCATCGTTATACGTTTGTTGCACCGTTGTCCTTGCAACGTGCATATATTCGCTACATTCCTCCTGAGAAAAATTTTCAAAATCTATGAGGCGAATGGTTTCATACTCCTCCACCGTCATGATGATTTCGCCCTTTTCCGACTCTTTTTGAGGTGCAAAATAATCATGTTCAGGCAGACAACACACACGCCTACACTTTCTCGGTCGTGGCATTTCACCCCTCCTTTTTTAAATACACATTTATGACATATGTCATTTACAGTTTCATTATACCCCCATTTATGGCATATGTCAAGAACTTTTTTGTAAAAAAATAAAAGAGCTTCAACACAATGTCAAAGCTCTTTTTTTGAATTACTTTGTGAAAGCTTGCACCAAGGCTTTTGCAATCGCTTGACAGTCAATCGTTGCACCAGCGACAACGTCCACTGCTTCACTTTGTGCACCAATCACAGCTTTTACATAGATGTCCAATTGTTCATCTGTGATAAACATCTTGTCTCTACCTTCGCCGATTTTGATGTCTACGAGTTTACCATCTTGAACAGTCATCTTCACCTGGATTTTGTCATGAAGACCGTCTACTACTTCTACATATTCACCATCTTGTGCATTTTGCCAAAGCAATGTTTTTTCTGCTTTTTTTACTTCCTTCACTTCTGATTTACCACCAAAAGCTGTTTGTGCGGCTGCACGGCCAGAAAGCATTGCTTCAGAAAGGAACACGCCGTTTTGATAGAGGTTGGAAACATAGCTGCCCAATTCACCTGCTTCATAAAGCCCAGGAATAACATTGTCATCCCAATCCAATACACGAGATAATGTGTCACGTTTTGCACCACCAGTGGTTGAAACCAATGTAGGAATCATAGAAACTGCGTAGTAAGGTGCTGTTTCAATTTTCTCCATTGTGCTGATATCTCTACCAAAAGCTGTATCTTCGCCCTTATCACACATTGCGTTGTATGTATCAATGGTGTTTTGAAGTTCAATGGGGTCACGACCAATTTTTTCAGCCAATTCGTGAATGGTGTCTGCCTTCACAATCCAACCTTTTTCAATTTCAGCCAAGTTGTCACTTGACCACATATAGCCTTCAGTTGTTGTAGGCCAGCTGAGCCACTGTGTTGCAATGGAGCCTTTAGAACGAGTGTTTTCATCGAAAATCAAGTCAACAGGCAATGCACGTTCATGAGGAAGATCTACAAAACGACCGTATTCCACGTACTTCATGTGTTGACGGTGATAGCCGTATGCTTCGTTGTAAAAACGGTTGCAATCTGCATCAATTTCAATCCATGAATGACCTTTGATGGTAAAGTTACGAATAAATGTTGACTCAAATTCAGGCACTTTGATGCCAAGCCAGAAACCACCAGACTGTGTTTGGTTATTCATGTGCCAAATTTGTGCACCAGCTTCCATGAGCATCATCACGCCATCCCCTGTGTTGCCCGGTGTGCCTGATGTACCCACTTGATCCATACCATGGAAATTGCGTTGCATTTCAAGATTGTTTTCAAAACCACCACAAGCGAGCAATACACCCTTTTTGCTCTTGATGGTGTATTCGTTGCCCTCTTTATCTTTTGCAACAGCACCATATACTTCACGAGTTACTGGGTCTTGCACAAGTGCAATGGCAGGGTTTTCGTAACGCACTTCAATGTTTCTGTGATTGGTTGCTTCTTTAAAGCAACGCCACACGCCACCATTTTCAAATGCACCAGAATCTTTTTTTCTAAGGTGTGCACTTGTGCCTTCAAAGCCTGCACCAGGGAACTTGTCAAATTCAACAACAAGAGCGCCCCACTTTAATTCGCCGCCACCTACGTAACCAGCTTCGTAATTCACTTCATCTGCAACGCCTTCAATCCAAGGCAGTTGTGTGGCAAAGCCATTGACGAGCCAATCCATGTATTCGTTTGGAATGGGGTTTGGTTCATTGCATGCTTCCAGATACATTTTGAATTCTGGAATAGCATTTTCAGAAGGTACAATAAATGTTTGACCAGATGCAATGGAGTTGCCACCAGCAAGCTCCACTGGCATTTTTTCAAGCACCAAAATTTTTGCATTTGGGTCAATGTCGTAAGCTTCAACTGCAGCAGCAGCGCCAGCAAGCCCAAACCCTACAATTAAGAAATCCACTTCTTCGTCCCATTTTTCAACTGTTTGAGTAGGACGCACCCAAGCTGCGCTTGCAGACACTGTAAGGGAAAATACCATTACAAATGCGAGAAGCAAGGTCATTCCTTTTTTCATCATCTCATCCTCCAAAATTTTTTAGAACGCATTGACACAAACATTAAAATGATATACAATGTTTTCGTGCCTCATATCATTCTTACAATATCGATTATACAGTATCAAGTGGCTTTAGAGTCAAGCGTAAATTTAGAAATTTTTTTCAAAGAAAAGGAGACACGATATGCGCATTTCTACGGGTGATTTAGCAAGAGCTTTTGATGTAACAGACGAGGCTATTCGCTTTTATGAAAAAAAGGGGCTATTACACCCCATTCGTGAAGAAGGTAAAAAATACCGAATTTTTGACCGTGTTGATATCCAAAAAGTTATCAATATAAAGCGCATGCAAGCACAAAATTATTCGTTGGATGAAATTTCCTCCATGTACACATGCACATCATTGCCCGACCTTTTAATTTTACAAAAAAACAAAATACAATTAAAAAAGCAATCTCTTATGTATCACACCCGTATATTAGAACGTATGCAAGAAATCGAAAACAAGCTTCAACAAAGTGAACAGTTGCTTTTAAAACCACAAATCGTTCATTTGAAAAATGCTTATTTAAAGATGTACCCTTCCATCCCCCAATTATGGGCTGAAATAAAAACAGATAGCACCATGCGACAGCTGTTTTTACATCAACCACTTACTTCTATCTCCACAATTTTACAAATTCATGCAGACTATACTTTTGATGTACAAAAGGGCGCCGTCATATTTTCTCCTGATATCCACATGTTGCAACTGAACAAAAAAGAGTTTGTCAAAGTACCTTTATCCTGTGCCGTTCAAATGATGTTTAAAATCAAAAATGGACACTTTGACCATCAAACACACGTGGACATTTTAAAACAGTTTATGTTAAACAACGGCATCACGCCATGTTCTTATGCTTTTACCTATAAACTCATAGATTTTAAAGATGAACATAAAGATGTAATACATTATGCTGAAATCATTTGTCCCTGTAAATAAACAATTTAAAAGAGTTGTCACAAAAACAACTCCCTTAACTATTATTTTAATCAAAATAGGTGTATAATAAATTTAAACCCCGTATTTTTCATATTCGTTTTTCATAAACAAAGCATCTTGCGCCATTGTGCCCTTGCTTTCACAAATAATGACAGCGTCATATTTTCTTTCATACAGCAAGGGGGCGAGCAATTCAAAGCGTGGGCCATACGCTGTTTCTTCAAACGTGCGATGGCGTTTTTCCCCTGCCTGCGTAAACTCAATTGTGGAAAAGTGCACATGCATTTTTCTTGCCCGTTCTATTCCAATTGTGTTTTCCATTTCGTCTAATATCTTTTTAAAATCTTCCTGCGTGTTGAGAGCGCCTTGATGCAAAGCGTGCAAATGCGCAAAGTCAATGCACGGTATAAAGCGTTCATCGAGCAAACAAAACTGTAATGTTTCTGTCAAATCGCCAATTTGGCTCTTTTTCCCCATTGTTTCAGGGCACAAATGCACGTCAGATAAGCCTGCATCGTCCATACGTTTGTATGCTTCTACCATGCCCAATGCGCAATTGTGGAGTGCTTCTTCCCTTTGCATTTTAAGCTGAGCACCCACGTGCATGATCACACGGTTGCCCCCCAATTGCTTTACTCTTTTGGCAGAGTCCAAAATATACGTGTAACTCTTTTCTCTTTTTTCTTCTTCTGAATTTGCAAGGTTGATAAAATAAGGTGCATGTGCACTGACAGCAATGTTGTTTTTATCTGCTTCTTCTTTTATTTTTTGGGCGCCTTCATCCTTTAAGAGCACACCTCTGCCAAAAGAATATTCAAAAGCAGTAAGCCCCATATCATGCAACCACTTTGGTGCTTCATACGTGTTTTTGTATCCCTGATCATAGAATATATCCGAGTTCCCAGATGGTCCAAACTTCATCGTTTGTGCCTCCTTTTATTTGGTCAAACCTTCTTTTAAAAATGCCAGTGCCTTTTTTTCAAGCCTTGAAACATACGACCTTGATATGTTGAGCATCTCTGCCACTTCGTGTTGTGCGTGCATTTTTCCATCCATCAGACCATAGCGCATTGAAATCACAATGCGTTCTCTCTTGTTCAATTTTTTGAGCAATTGACAAGCATTTTGGTAGGATATTTTTTCCACCACTAAATTTTCCAGCGCATCCTTTTTGCTCCCCAAAATATCTTCAAAGGAAATGTCATTGCCTTCCCCATCCGTTCCAATAGGATCTGTGAGGGATACATCTTGTGCTCTTTTTTTGGAGGCACGAAGCAACATGAGCACTTCATTTTCAATGCACCGTGCTGCGTAGGTGGACAACTTAATACCTGCACTTTGTTTAAACGTGTTGACAGCTTTAATCAGCCCTACTGTACCCACGCTCACCAAGTCTTCCTGCGTATAAGAGGGCACACGGTATTTTCGTACAATGTGCGACACAAGGCGCAAATTGTGCTCAATGAGCGTGTTGCGTGCCTCTTGATTTCCCTCAAAATACTTTTGAAGCACTGCCTTTTCTTCAGCTTCTGTGAGAGGTTTTTTAAAGTTTCCTCTCGTAGTCACCATGCCAAAGAAAAAAAGCAAGTCTTTTACAAGATAAATAAACGAAAACAGCATTTTTCTCCTCCTTTTCATCTGCTTTTATACTCTATGAAAAAGAAGGAAAAAATATCCTTTAAGAGCGCTTTCTACTTTGACCTCTTAAAAAATCGCCTTGAATACCTGCTTGTTCGCAAGGAATATAGTATTTTTTCCCTGC
>CAYTPJ010000012.1:2503-4231 GCA_964439755.1 uncultured Oscillospiraceae bacterium | reverse complement strand
CCTTCAATCTTGAGCGACACAATGCCTGCATCTATCATTTCAGGGATGTGCTCAATCATGCACAAATCATAAGCAGAAAAAAGCGTTGTGCCCCTATCCGTCACTTCCACTTCATACACCTGATCTCTGCGCTTATCTTCCACGACATGATAATTCCATCTGCAAGGTTGCGCACACGCTCCACGGTTGGCTTGCCTGCCTGTTAAATGGTCGCTGAACATGCAGCGACCTGAATAGGACATGCACATGGCGCCGTGCACAAACGCTTCAATTTCTAAATTTTCGTCCACCTTTTGACGGATTTCTTTGATGCGTTTTAAGCTGAGTTCACGTGCCAACACCACACGAGTTGCCCCATTTTGGTAGTAAAAGGAAGCAGCGGGCGCATTGATGGTGTTTGCTTGTGTACTCACATGGATATCCAAATTTGGCACTTTTTCTCTCAACGTCAAAAATGCACCCAAGTCGCTCACAATAGCGCCATCCACACCCATTTGATGTGCTCTTTTTGCTGTTTCCACCAATTCTTCCAATTCATCATCAAAGGGCAACACATTGAGTGTTAAGTAGAATTTTTTATGTGCTCCATGCACCAACGCCAACGCTTGTTCAAGCTCCTCCTCTGAAAAATTGCCTGCAAATGCACGCAAACCAAATGCGTTCAGCCCTCCATAGATAGCATCTGCGCCAAAGTGTAGGGCTGCTTTTAACTGGGGCATCCCCCCTGCTGGGGCAAGTAACTCAATTGCTTTCATTTTCTCTTTCCTTATCGTATAATTGCCATAAGGGCTGATAAATTTGCACAGCCTGCTTATGTTCTTCGTATGTTTTTGAAAAATGTAATTCGCTCGTTTTGGGGTCTTTACTACAAAAATACAAGTATTCATCCCCAGCCATCATAAAGCTTTCCTCTGGGTACAAAGCCGCATAAATCGCTTCTTCTGAAGGCGAACACACAGGCCCCAAAGGTAATCCTTTATGCTTGTACGTGTTATAGGGAGAATCCACATTCAAGTCCTGATCCGTCAGTGCCATGCGTGTAATTCCTGACACATATTTAATAGTTACGTCACTGCCCAGCGTCATGTTCTTTTTCAAACGATTGTGGAACACGGCAGACACCTTTTTAAAGTCGCTGTTCACACCCTCTTTTTCAATCATAGAGGCTAAAGTAATCACTTGATCAATGGACATGTTTATGTCTTGCGCACGCTGATAATACGTGTCATGGAACACTGTGCCCGTTTGAGACAGCAGTTTCTTTATGATGTCATCTTCACTTGCATCTGTAAATATTTCATACGTATTGGGTGACAAATATCCTTCCAAAACATACTTTCTATCCTGTACATTTGGGGTGTTGAGTACATCAGATATGTAATAGTAGGAACTATACTCCGTGCCCGATTTACAAAGGGCAAGGAAACCCTCCGTGCTCTTTATAATCCCTTGTTGTTGCAGATAATCTGCAATATTTTGCACCGTCCACCCCGGCACAACTGTGATGGTGCGCACAATGGGCTTGCCATCCCCTGTGGTGAGTTGATTTAAAATGTCTTGCATATTCATGGATCGGTTGAGTTCATAATCCCCTGCTTGGATTTTTTGACCATACCCCAAAAAGTCTGCATAGAATTTAAATACAGTGCTATTTTTAATCAAATTCATTTCTTTTAATTGGTTGGATACTCTGGTCAAACTGCTCCCTTGTTGCACCTGAAAAACCAA
>CAYTPJ010000012.1:0-2403 GCA_964439755.1 uncultured Oscillospiraceae bacterium | reverse complement strand
ATTTCCTCTTGAATTTGTTCGTCATACGCTTTGTTTTTCTTTCTTTTCAAACCCTATTCCTCCCAAAGAGAACTGCATTTTAGGTCATATTATTGGGCACTTCAATGGGCAACCCTGCTTCTTTTGAAAGTTGAGAAAATATCTCTGCCATAAACTTTTGCATACGCATTTGCGCCAATAAATATGCGCTTGTTTGAGGTGTTGCGTACAAAAGACTGCTCATTTTCTGAAACCTTGACACATCTTCTTCTTTCATTTCACGCCCTGCCACTGCCACCATTTGAAGCTGTGTTTGCAAACGGTTGAACTCTTTCAAAAGTGCCTTGCTCGTTTCATCTTCAAACGCATAATCTTCTGCCTGCTTAAATGCCTTGTACTCATCTGAGTGTTTAATTTCATCACTCAAAAGCGCAACCTTGTCCCACACACCCATAGTATGTCCTCCTCTTTAAAACGAATACTCGTATCTTTTTGTTGCATTTCTTTCAAAAAAACGCACCCCAAAAAACAATATTCTGGGGCGCATAAAAAGTATTTTATTAGCCCAAGTCCACAATGATGGGCAAAATCATAGGATTGCGCTTAATCTTTTCATAGATGAAACGTCGCAATTCGTCCTTGATACGGTTTTTGATCGCTGGCCAATCACTGCCATCAATGCGACCGTAAGACAAGATGATGGTGCGCACCACGTCACGAGTTTGTGCGATAATATCTTCGTTTTCACGCACATACACAAAGCCACGAGAGATGACGTCAGGTCCTGAAATGAGCACGCCATTTGTTCTATCAAACGCCATTGCCACAATGATCAAGCCATCTTGAGACAAGTGCTTTCTATCACGCAACACAACGTTGCCAACGTCCCCAATGCCAAGTCCATCTACGAGCACTTCGCCCACTTGTACAGTGCCTGCAATCTCCAAAGAGTCTTCACTCATTTGAATGACTTGGCCGGCTGTTGGCAACACGATGTTCTTTCTATCCATGCCCATGCTTTCAGCAAGCTCTGCATGTTGCCATAAATGGCGATATTCACCGTGCACAGGGATAAAATATTTGGGGCGCACAAGAGCATGCATAAGCTTGATTTCTTCTTGGCATGCGTGCCCTGAAACGTGTACTTCAGCCATTGCATCGTAAATAACGTCTGCGCCACAGCGATACAATTGGTTGATAACACGGGATACAAACTTTTCGTTGCCTGGGATAGGCGTTGCAGAGATGATGACTTTATCCGAAGATTTAATCTGCAATTTTCTATGTTCAGAAAAAGCCATACGAGTTAAACCACTCATAGGTTCACCCTGACTGCCTGTGGTTAAAATGAGCAACTCATCATCATTAAAGGTATCTACATCATCAATATCAATGAGGAAACCTTCTGGAATTACAAGCTCTCCAATTTGCATAGACACTCTGCTTACGTTAATCATAGAACGTCCAATAAAGCACACTCTACGGCCAAAGGAAACGGCGCAGTCCACCACTTGCTGTACACGGTTGATATTACTTGCAAACATTGCAACAATAATTCTCCCCTGTGCTTCTCTAAACTGTGCATGGAAAGTTTCGCCCACGTTTCTTTCTGACATGGTGTAACCCTTGCGCTCTACGTTTGTACTTTCGCACAAGAGTGCAAGCACACCTTGATCGCCATAACGGGACAATGTGCTGATATCTGTAATTTCGCCATTGACTGGTGTAAAGTCAATCTTAAAGTCACCAGAATGCACCACAACACCTGCTGGGCACGTAATTGCAAGCGCACATGCACCAGAAATGGAGTGTGTAACGTGAATGAATTGAACAGAAAATGCACCCAACTGAACTGTGGTCAAAGGCTCCACTGCATTGAGCTGAATGTTCTGAATACGGTGTTCACGCATTTTAACATCAATCAAAGCCATGGCAAGGCGAGAGCCGTAAACAGGGGCTGGTGCCTGCCTAAGCACATAAGGCGTTGCACCAATATGGTCTTCATGGCCGTGTGTAATCACGTACCCACGGATTCTATCCCTATTTTGCACCAAGTAAGTGGTGTCTGGGATAACGAGGTCTATGCCGAGCATATCCTCCTTTGGAAAAATGGACCCACAGTCGACCACGATAATATCATCACCATATTCAAATGCCGTGATGTTCTTACCGATTTCTTCGACACCGCCCAAGGGAATAATTCTCAATTTTGCTTCTTCTGACATAATAGTCTCCTTTCAATTTAATAATACAAAAAGCTTACGCTTTGATCTCTTTCGTTAAGTGATTATCCAATTATACCCCTGCATGCTCGTGCAAGGGTGCACAAGGCATACACACTCAATCTCTTTGTATTATACCACAAAAGTTTTAGAATTACCAGTGTTTTTTTTAACAAATTTTTATTACTTTTACATGCTATCT
>CAYTPJ010000011.1:24635-28108 GCA_964439755.1 uncultured Oscillospiraceae bacterium | reverse complement strand
CAAATATTTCAAAATGTCCAAATATTTTTAAAAAACAATTCGGTTTTTCAAGCTGAGGGGGAATTTTATCTAATTTTTACTAACTTGCCACTGTCGATTTCATGTACAGTATCGCAAAGTTCATCAATATCCTGAGGGTTGTGACTTGATAGTAAGACAAGTGTGTTCTCTTTACGAAGCGATTTGATAAGCTTACGCATTTCAACTACACCACTTTTATCAAGTCCGTTAAAGGGTTCGTCAAGCAACATTAGTTGTGGGGATTCCATTATCGCTTGTGCTAAAGCTAAACGTTGACGCATCCCCATAGAGTATCGACTAACATTTAGCTTTAAGCTCGGATCAAGACCTACTGCTTGCATAGTGGCATTGATTTCATTTCGTCCAATTCTGTTTTTTATTTCGGCTAATATTTTCAAATTTTGATAGCCAGAATAAAATGGAATAAAGCCTGGTGCATCAATCAAAATCCCCATACTATCGGGATGTTCAATTTCCTTGCCAATATATTTTCCAAAAACAAGGATACTTCCACTATTGATTCTGTACATACCGCTTATGAGTCGCATGAATACCGTCTTTCCACTTCCATTTCTACCAACAATGCCGTGTATTGCACCGTTGTCAAAATCTACAGTGACGCTATCAATTACCTTTTTTCCCTGAAATGACTTGGTTAGTTCCTTTATTACGATGCCATTCATCAACATACTTCCTCCTTATTCAATCCATTGAAACGTTGCTGGGGCTATGTCCGTATTTTTGATCAGGTAAAACGACATTGTTGCCATCAAAAGATTGAGTGAAAACAGAATAAGTGACGCAACAACAAATGATGAGCTATCGGCTATGGAGGCAAGGTTAGCATAGTTGTAGAGTGAAAATCGTCGTGCAATCGGAAGGTTATCAAGGCTCAATACTAACATGAATACATGTACAGCAAGGGCGACAATGATCCCTGCTCCTTTTTTTGTCGCTAAATTTACTACGTATATCATCATGGACATAAAACATCCATATAAGATCAGTAAAAGTAGTTGCATTAACATCGCCTCATATGGCGTATATGCTTTTATTATCGCAGGCGATATATATATCCCTTGCCCTACATCGATTGACAACGAATTTTTAGAAATGAGATGCGTTACCTGACTCCATTCGTTGTGCAGACTTAACTTCGCAAGTGTAAATGGCAAGCCAATGGCAAGTATGACAACGGCATACAAAAAGGATGCAAGAAATATGTAAGCTACAATCCCAAAATGCCAATGCTTTCTCCCCAATCGGCTTATATAGTAAACTGCGTTATCGTCAAAAAAGGGCGCATCACTTAATAAAAGTGACAGTCCAAAAACATAAAACATAAAGGATACACGGTAGGAGCAAACAGCAACGAATACTTCGGAAATTTGGATTTGGGAACCTACTGAATGAGCGCAACGTGCATAGTCGTTGGCCATTCCACCTACGATAACAATAAGCAATACAAATGATAGCCACGCCTTTGGTGATCGATACCACTTAGAAAGCTGAAGGTAAATGACATGCCCAATACTCTTCGTCAACATTTTTTCTTTTTCACCCCTAATACAAACAAAATTGCACCACAAATGAAGATAATAAAGTTCACCAAATGAATTTCTTTTACCTGATATATACTTCCACATTGAAAGGCAATTGCGTTGGATAATCTAAGCCACGGGAGATTGAATGTTACACTAATAAGTTGCGTACCACGTTCAACACAAATTGCAGATGCGAGAGTAACCAATGGACTATTTATCCAAGCAGAAAAGCCGAGTGCAAATATAGCCCATGAAAAGCCGTACATAAAGAACAGCCACATTTCTAGTCCAACAGAAGATAATTCATCTTGCATCCCTGACGGATTTGAAGAGAATATAACCTGAATGATGCAGAACAAACCAAAACATAAGGAAAGCGTGATCCCACCAGATGCTCCTACGGCAAGGAGCTTTGAGACGACATAAGAGGAAGTTTTCTGACGGCTATTGATGTACTCACTCATTCTTGATTTTGATTCCCATGCATAACTATCTGCATACGGAACCACACATAACGCCGTTGACACCAGCACAAAACTTCCTAGACCCAACGAGCATTGCATAGCGTTGAGCAAATCCATTTGAAATAAGCTTGTGTATTGTGCCCGTAAATACAGTTCGGGTTGAAAAAGCAAGATCAACCCTACAATCAGAATCATTATTAGCCTTTTGTTAATAATAGCTCTTTTTAGTTCCATTCTCAGACTTTTCATATGATCCACCCATTATACATGATAAGACTGCCATCAATTGCATTGAGCCGAATTCCATAGAAAGCACGAGCATCACCTATAACGCTAAAAGTCCAAGCAGGGATCAGTATCAATTGATCTTCTGAATAAGAACATACTGCGTATTCAAGCGAAATCCTATCAATGAACAGAGAATCATTTTGCGACAATTCAGGGATGCTGTTTGTATCATTCAAAATTTGGCATGCTTGCTCTAAGGAGATAACTTGAACGGAGCTGACGGCATCTCCCATCTCTGTTAACCATCGCACTTCAACATTCTGTACCCCATCGCTAAAAATCCTTATCATAATTCCGTAAAAATGTGCAGGAACCAAATTTTCACCCATGGCAAGACTGCTGGTGGGCGCGTTGAAGAGCGCAACAGGAATGTCACCTAAAAGTTGTCTATAGTATACTTCATAATAACCTGTAGATAGATAAGTGGTTTTGGTGGGGGAAAACGCTTTTGTATATACCCATTCATTATCGAAAGGCAAACCAAGCTGAACTACCAGAGCATCTGCCTGCGCTTTGGCCTCTGTGGATGTCAGGTCACATTCTTTAGCCTCTCCCGAACGATCTAAATGTCCCCATCCTTCCTGAGGTCCTTCATCGGTTAGATGTGCGTTCACATGTTCTGAGGACAACTGTCTATCAAAACCTATGTATCCATCATATCCGAATAAGGATACCTGCATATCACCGTCGATATTTACAGCATACTCTTTTGCTGCGTACCGAGCAGTTCCTCTACCTCTCACCATGTAATCTGAAATTTCAGTACAAACGGCGTTTGCAGCCTCGTTTTCATTCATCAGCACTTGCCGAGCGATATCCATATCGTATGAGGATGAATACGCTACATTTAGGGTAGGAATGTTGAATGGGAATATATTTGTCACATCAAGCTGTGCATCTGCAATGTGTATATTCTCATTATTCATAATGATAGTTGAGGTACCTACAGTGCTAAAATCTGCACGAGCTGAACCCATGCACATAAATGCAAGACAGAGATTAAGTAGACAAGAAAACAATATCTTCTTCATTATAATTCCTCCATTTTTTTTTGATATGAGATATGGTGCGATTAAATAAGAAAATTGGGGTCACAGGAATCTAAGATACCATTTGGGTACTCAGCGTAGATACCGTTTGTTTGTTTTTGTACCAG
>CAYTPJ010000011.1:0-24625 GCA_964439755.1 uncultured Oscillospiraceae bacterium | reverse complement strand
ATTGAACGCATAAATATAAACGACTTAAAAGAGGCAAATATTTCAAAATACCCAAATATTTTTAAAAAAAATTTATTTTATTCTTTGCACACTGTGATAGATGCTTTCTACTGATGTAGAATCAAGGCCCTCGCTCGTAATGATGATATACTTATCGAATACCCGATACGCAATCGTAACATTTTCATTTTTCAACACCGTAATTCCGTCTTCGATGAAAGACTCCAGTAGTGGTATAACCACTGCATTTTCCGTATCAATATGCGTAACGGCTCCTTCTCCCATGATTGAAAAGGTGATTTTCTGCGTTTCATCGTCGTTCAACCATACAGCGTGACTGGATAATTCATTTGATTCTATCTGAGCCATTGTAAAACCTTGTGGGATAAAGGAAGGAAAATACGCCCCTTGCCACTGCTCAGGAATATCAAAAGCAGCATCAGGATTTTCCACAAGAGATATTGCAGTGTACTCTTTCTCGATTGTGTACAGTAATTGCATCACCTTTATTCGAACCGTTTGGCTTGTTGCAATTGCAACAGTACCAGTAACTGCAATCACTGCAATAACAATAGCTGCAACCTGCGCAATGCGAGGGAGGGTATGCGTAAAGAAACGTGTTGTCTTTTGTTTCCGAAAATGTGCTTCAATTCGTTTGTAGTTCATCGAATCCATATGAAGAAGCGTCTTTTGTTCTTCATCAGAAATGCCAACAGCATCAGCTTCTTCCATCGCACAGATAGCCTGTTTTGCTTCTTCTTGATTCACCATTTCTGCCAGCAAATCAAACGCCTTATCATTGATCATTGAAACTTCTTGCCGTTTTCTTTCATCAAATTCCATATTGTCACATCCCTTTAACCGATGATTCATCATTTTTTTTCGATGCCGCTTCTTTTACAACTTTCGCTTTTGCACGAAATAGTATCATAGAAACTTTCTTTTTATCCAAACCCGTTCGTTTCGCAATTTCATCCATCTCGAAGGCATCAACATGGCGCATCATGATGATATCTTTTTCCAATGAGGATAGGGAGTGAAAACTGTGAAGGAAGTCTTGGGCGTTGGCTCGATCGAACACAATGAAATCAAGACTTTCGTACTCTTTTGCCGAAACCTTGTCCATCACTGCATCAGTCATTTCTACCCGATTTTGATTATGCTTATCGTGTTTGTAATAATAATTGATGCAAGTGTTCCTAATAGTAGAGACAAGATATGAACGCAATTTATTGCAATCCAGAGATTTTAGTACAGATATATTGTTTAATAATGATAGGATCGCTTCCTCTACGATGTCTTCTGCGTCATGAAAATTGCCTGTGCGCTTTTTTGCAAGATAGAGCATGAACCGTTTGTTTTCAACATATAGCGTTGCCATAAACGCACGATCTTCATCATTTTCAATGATGAGTATGGAAAACGGAATCATCATTCCATATATTTCTATAATAGCTTGGGCATCTATGATATCATTCATTTTTTTTCTCCTATTTTCTTGATTTATCTACAC
This sequence comes from uncultured Oscillospiraceae bacterium, assembly GCA_964439755.1. Lineage (GTDB taxonomy): Bacteria > Bacillota > Clostridia > Christensenellales > Aristaeellaceae > CAYTPJ01. The sequence continues at coordinate 23,112 of CAYTPJ010000011.1, read as the reverse complement.
GGCAAAATAGGTGCGTCGCCCCTTCATTATAACGCATTTCTTTGATAATAGCAAGTCTATAAGACCATATCGCTATATTGTTTGCTCTATAAATCATTAGAGCAGAGGGTATGCACTTTGGTGCAAATAAATCAGCATAAAAAAACGGCGCAAAACCACTGCCTCAAAAGAAGTGATTTTGCGCTGTATAATAAAAGAAACCTTAGTATTCCTAAGGTTTCTTTTGCATTAAGACCGTAGTCTTTATTTGGCGGAGAAGGAGGGATTCGAACCCTCGAACCCTGTTACAGGTTACACGATTTCCAGTCGTGCGCCCTCGACCAAGCTAGGCGACTTCTCCATACATCACACAAGTAGTTTGGCTTCCTCATGCGACCTAAAACAGTATAGCACAAAAAAATCCAATTGTCAAGTGTAAATTTCCTTTTTTCAGAAATAAATCTCAAATTTTATGAAACATTTTTTAAAAAAATCCGTAACGATGATGGCGCTACGGATTTTTGCGTTTTGAATTATTGTAAATGTGCTGTAACCGTCATACCTTCCATCATAGAAAGGGTGTTTTGGAGCGTTACATACACTTGATACATGGGGTTAGAGGAGGTGCCCACATTTTTATGCGATATAAAGTCCACTTCGCCATGGTGGGTGAAACTTTGTTCATCGCTGTCTAAAGTGATAGAAAGAGGGGTGTTTTCTTTTAAAAGGTGGATGTCATTTTCATCGACCAAAAGGAGGGCGCAAAGTGTGTTTTGCTTTGCGTATGTGATGAGCGGGGTGTCCTTTTGAACGGGGGAGAAGTCAGCGCAGTGCAACGTTTGAACGACCATATCATTTTCTGCGAAAATCTGATTGGAAAAGGGCATGCTGTTTGCATAGGGAGCTTGGAGGGTTTCAAAGAGCAATTGCCCTTTTTGAACGGGATCACCATTTTTTACATAGGTGTGTAATAAGGTGCCACTGCCTGTAACAGGTGTACTTTGCGCACGCTTTACTGTGCCGGATGACACCTTGTATTTTTCAATCATTTGTTCTTTTTTATATGCCGTCACATTGTCCAAATGTTCAAAGTTGCCTTCTAAAAGCAGGGCAGTAAAAGAGGTGTCTGATATTGTTTGAATGATAAAAGTGCCTTTTTTTTCACCATTTGAGTTTTTTACATACAGCGTATCGCCAATTGAAATATCTCGCATATCATTGTTGTACGCACTTCTGGTAGAACCGTGAAACACAAAGGGCAGTTCTTCTTGAATATAGCACAAAGCACCGTTTCTTTGAACAAAATTGTCTACCAAATCGCCTTCTGATATGCTTACGCCTTGCACCGTGCCAGACACAGGGGCATATACTTTGTCCGTTAAAAAGGTGAAAAGCACATCGCCTTTTTTGACTTTTTGACCTTCTTTTACGTGTACACTTTCCACTGTGCCTGTGATGTTTGAAGAACAGACAAAATTGTCTTTATACGTTAATGTGCCGTAAAATGCTTGCGTTTCAGCATGGGCAAAAGAAAAAGACAATGCGAGGAGCAAAACAAGGAGCAAAATACCTGATTTTTTCATACGTTTATACCTTCCTATCCTTTGTTAATTAGAACGAAGTGCGTCAATTGGGTTTAAGTTGCTTGCTTTTCGAGCAGGTGCCCAGCCAAAGAGTATGCCCACACTGGCAGAAAAAAGCACGCCGATGAGGATGGCACTGCCGGACAATACAAAGGGCATATCAATGTATACGGATAAACCATAGGATATGAGCAAGCCGAGCACTGTGCCCCCAATGCCTCCAAGCAAAGACAAGCAGAAAGATTCGATTAAAAATTGCAATTGGATTTGTTTGGGTTCTGCGCCCAGTGCTTTTAAAAGCCCAATTTCGTTCGTTCTTTCTGTAACGGACACGAGCATCATGTTCATAATCCCTATGCCTCCTACAAGGAGTGCAATGGAAGCAATGCCTGCAAGCAGTGTGGTCATCATGCCCATCATGGTGTTCATGGTGTCGAGCAAGCTTTCCATGTTGATGATGCTAAAAGCATCTTCTTTGTTGTTAAAAAGTGCATTGAGTTCAGATTCTAAGAGGGCAACGGTGTCGTCCGTTTTATCCGTGTCCTCAATATACAAAGTGAGCTGATTGATGTTGCTTGAAAGGGATATTTTAAGGGCAGTGGTGTAGGGCAAGTATAATTTGCCACTTTCTTTTTTGCCCATGGATTGAGAGATCACATCTTGGTTGGCATCGCTTGAAATAATGCCTACTACGGTGTACGTGTTGCCCAAAATCGTGATGTTTTGATACAAAGGGTCTTCCCCTAAAAAGAGTTTCTTGCTCAAATGTTCATCCATTAAGCACACGGGCGCACCCTCTTTTTCGTCCAAATAATTTAATGGACGTCCACGAGAGACCACATTTTCCGTGTTTCTAAAGTATGCTTCGCCATACCCTGTGCCTTCTACTTCTTCAGCCCAGTTGTTGTCGCTCTTTACACGCAAAGTTAAGGGCACGGAAGGGGAAATGGCAGAAATGTTGTCTAACTTTTCTAACTTTTTTAAGTCATTTTGATTTAGACCTGATTTTAATGGTGTGCCTTGTATTTGCGCAGTGAGTTTGCCTGTACCCAAAGCAGAAAACTGTGCGTACACTTTGCTCGTTGCCCCTTGCATGACGGTGATTAAAGCAATGATGGCAGTGACCCCAATGAGCACACCCAAAGTAGTTAAAAAAGAACGCATTTTGTTGTTATAAATGTTCGTTAAGGACATGGAGATGCTTTCTTTTAACATATTGAGCTTTTTACGCATCTGTAACATCTCCTCCTTCGTACAAAGTGCCGTCCAATATGCGCACAATACGCTTTGCATTTTCTGCAATGTGCATATCATGTGTGATCATAATCACTGTGCGCCCTTCTTCATTGAGTTCGTGAAAAAGCGCCATCACTTGTTTGCCTGTTTTTTGATCCAGTGCGCCAGTCGGCTCATCTGCAAGGAGCAAAGAAGGGTTTGTGACGAGGGCACGAGCAATGGCAACACGCTGTTGCTGCCCCCCTGACAGCTGGTTGGAAAAGTGATGCATTTTATCTTGAAGCCCCACTCTGTGGAGCATTTCTTGCGCCTTTTGCGTTCTTTCTTTTTTGGAAGCGCCTGCGTAAATCAAAGGAAGCTCCACATTTTTAAGGGCATCCAAGCGAGGGAGCAACTGAAAGGACTGGAAGATGAATCCGATTTCGTGACAGCGCAACATGGAGAGTTCGTGCTGTGATAAAGAGGGAATGGAGCGCCCTTTGAGCACATAATCGCCACTGGTGGGCACGTCTAAACAGCCGATAATGTTCATGAGTGTGGATTTACCACTGCCACTTGGACCTAATACAGAGAGAAACTCGCCTTCTTCTATGGAAAGAGAAATGCCTTTTAAAATGCGCTGTGTTTCTTCGCCCATTTGGTACTCTTTTACAACGTCTGTCATTTTAAAAAAGGGCACATTAGTCATGAAAACCACTCCTTGCCATCATGAAATCCTGCATGCTTTGGAAGTGATTTTGTGAATAATAGACGTTTGTATTTTGGTTTACACCAAATTTAATTTCAGTCATCATACCATTTGAAATGCCCACAGTGATTTCCTGCGTCACATATTTTCCGTTTTTATCTTTGAGCACAACATAGGGGGTGTTGTTGTCCGAAAACTTGATGGCTTCTGTTTTGAGCAACACAGCATCTTGTACGCTGTCTTTGAGCACTTCAACGCCCACTTCCATGCCAGGGAGCATATTATTTTCTGCTTGGATATCCAAAGAGGCATTATAATAAGTGGCTGTGGGGGTTTGCGTTGCAATTTTATCTAAGGTCAATATTTGGGCAGAGGTTTGGTAGTTGATGGCAGGGATTTTGATGAGCACATCTTGCCCTACGTGCACAGCTTTTACATCGTATTCATCCACTTTGATGTCAATTTTGAGCGTGTCTAAATCTGCCACAGTGAGCACTTCTTGCCCTGCTTGCACGGTGTCATCTTCATACAAAAGCACATTGGTTACTTCGCCTTTTATGTCAGATTTTACGATTGTGCCTGACGACAAACGAAACAGACGGTCGTTCTTTTCCACCAAGTCGCCGCTTTTTACATAAATTATGTCTATTTTACCATTTTCAAGCGCAGTGGCATGTTGAATGCGCTTGGGGTTTAAAGCACCTGTAAAGTTGTAATATGTGGTGATAGCCCCTAAAGTGGTTTGTGCTTCTTGGTAATTTTGCCCTTTGTTTTTGTTTAGAAAAAAGAAGGCGCTGACCACCAAAACAAGCAGAACAAGGAGGATGAGTGTACGTTTTAAGGTGCTTTTTTTAGACTTCATGATTGTGTTTTTCTCCTCAAAATAAAATGCTATGAGCTTTGAACTCATATGTGTATTATACCCTAAACTGAATAAAAAACAATGATTTTAAAGTACAAAAAAAAGGCAGAATTAAGACGGTGTATTTTGGTTTTCTTCTAATATTTTGTCTAATATTTGGTTTTCTGTGTATATTTCATTTGTAAATTCCAATTGCTCGTTGAGAAAGTATATCAAATGGTATTTATTGTTTGTGATGTGGGGCAAAAGCGTTATGAAAGGCGTGCTTTTAAGGCAAACAAGGCACTCTACTTTTAAAAAGCCTTGCTGATAGAGCGTGTGCCTTTTTTGGATGCAAGTGTGTAAAAAGGAAAGAGAAGTATGATGTTCTACTTGCACACTGTATAAAAGATATAGAGCAGCAATCATGGGGAAATAATAGATCTGCTTTAAAAGTGCATTGTAAAATGTGAAAAGGAGCAAAAAACACGCAAAAGTTCGGGTGAAAAAAGTCAGGATTTGTATGCTTTTTTTTCGTGTTATAAAACATTGTAAGAGTTCAGACAGTATTTTGCCTCCGTCTAAAGGGTAAAAGGGAAGTATGTTAAACACAAAGAGCAATGCACTTTTTTGCACAAAGTCTGTTAAAAAAGCGTAGGGTAAAATGTTGTATTTTAAAAGTTGGGCGCACAAAACAAGGGATAAAAAAGAGCACAAAGGGCCAAAGAGTGCAAACAGAATGCGCACAAACTTGCTTTTTTCTTCTGCATTATCGTAAAATATCAGGCACCCTAAAAGGGATAATTCAGCCTTTGAAATGTGTATTTTAAAGAGCAGGGCAATCAAAATATGCCCCAACTCATGCACCAAAAGCGCAAAAAACAAGGGGATAAAAGGTACGTTAAAGATTAAAAACAAGAGGCACACAAAAAGAAAAGCGTACTGCACACAAACTTTTGTTTGAAAGAGATAAAAAGAGAGCATGTTTAATCCTCTCTTTCACATAATAGATTTTGAATGTCTATGGGGTGGTCTTTGTGGTAAGTGTAGAGCAAAGCAGCATGGTTGTTTTTTATTTCGCCAAGCTTTGTTTTATTTGTTACATAGTCCCCTTCTTTTACGTATACTTTGGATAGATTGTGGTAGGAGGAAGAAAGATTGTTTGGGTGGTGCAAAGAGATTTTATACGTGTCCTTTTGGTCGTATGACACGCTGAGCACTTCGCCTTTCATAATGGGGTACATGCCGTTTTTGTATACACCATACCCGATATACGGCTCTTCTTGACTAAAATTATGCACGATGCTCCCAAAACATGGGGCAACAAAGGTGTTATCTTCCATAAAAAACACTTGCGTTGCACTGGGCAAAAGGGCATTTACAAAGGTAAGGCGCCCTAAGTTTTGGTAAAAATCCTCATGCAGGGCAGATTTGATGTGAGAAAGTACAGGCGTATTGCCCACCTTGACGACAGAGGACAAGGAGAGCAAAAGCAAAAGGCAAGCGCCCCAACATACATTCTTATTGAATTTTTGAAAGCGAGAAGTTTTGCTTTCTTGTTCCTGTTTATTTTGTCGTGTTTTCATCATATCTTGTTTATTTTTGAGCATAAAAAAACCCCCTTCTTCTATAAAAAGTATGAAGAAAGGAGGGAAAATATGAGCGTTTTATAAAGTCAAACAGCCTTTTTGGAGCATTTCAGAAAGCACATTTTGAAGGGCAATTTTGCCGTGCGCATATGTTAAGCCCCCTTGCAAATACACAGTGTAGGGAGCACGCATGGGCGCATCTGCTGAAAGCTCAATGGAAGCACCTTGCACAAATGTGCCTGCCGCCATAATCACTTGGTCTTGATAGCCAGGCATTGCCCATGGTTCAGGGAGCGCAAAGCTGTCAATGGGGGAGGAGGTTTGAATGGCTTGGCAAAATGCAATCAAGCGTTCAGGCGTGTCCATATTGATGGCTTGAATGATGTCGGCACGTTCGTCTGTTGTGCTGGGTGTGGTGGTAAAGCCTAATATTTCAAATATCTTAGCGGCTAAAAGGGAAGTTTTAAGCGCTTGAGATACCGTGTGTGGTGCCATAAAAAGTCCTTGGTAAAAGAGGCGATAAGAGTCTGAATAACTGCCCACTTCTCTGCCTATGCCAGGCGCAGTTAAGCGTGCTTCAATACGGTGTATGGCTTTTTCTGTGCCCACCAAATAGCCACCTGTGGGGGCAAGCCCACCGCCCATGTTTTTAATCAAACTGCCCACAATCACATCTGCGCCGTAGTCAGTAGGCTCATCATCGCACACAAAACCGCCATAGCAGTTGTCCACCATGACAAAAGTATCCTTGTTCTTTTGGTGCACAGCGTCTATCAGCTCTTTCATGTCTTTTGGGCAAACGCTTGCTCGCCATGCGTAGCCACGACTGCGCTGAATGAGCACCACACGTGTGTTATCTTGCATACTGTCGAGCACTTTTTGCACGTTGATTTTACCCTCTTTGGTCATATCCACATCCGAATAAGACACACCCATTTCCTTTAAAGAGCCCACTTGATCGCCTGTAATGCCAATGACTTCGTCCATCGTGTCATAAGGCTTTTCAGTGGCTGATAAAAGGTGTGTGTTGGGCGTTAAAAGCCCAAACAAACAGAGGGCAAGCGCATGTGTGCCAGACGTGATGTGGGGGCGCACAATGGCACATTCTGCGTGGAAAATGTCTGCAAATATCTTTTCCAAAGTATCTCTGCCCACATCGTCATAGCCATAGCCTGTGGTGGGTGCAAAATGGCGCAAACCTACTTGGTGGGTTTTAAAAGAAGAAAGTATTCTTTGTGTGTTTTTCACTTCTCTATTGTCAATGGCTTCAAATTGTTGTGTTAAAGCTTCTTCTGCTTGGTGTATGAGGGTGCTGATTTTTGTTTCAAATGGCATGGTTTTTATATCTCCTTTAAAATCTGGTCGAGCATATCTTTTTTACAGGTGCTATATGAAATCCAGTGAATGCGAGGGTCTTGGCGAAACCACGTGAGTTGGCGTTTAGCATAGTTGCGTGTTTTTTGCTTTAAATAATTCACCACTTCATCCAATGGTTTTTCCCCTTGAAGGACGGGCACTAATTCCTTATACCCCAAGCCTTGCATGGCCTGCGCATTTTTGTCCACGTGCGTTAAAAGGTGCGCCACTTCGTCTAACAGACCTTGCTTTATCATCATGTCCACACGCTGATTGATGCGCTCATACAAAAGTGCCCTGTCCATGTCGACAGCAAAGAGTTTAAATGTGTAAGGGGAGTCCTCATAAGAGGGCATTTGCTGGGCAGAAAAGGGCTTGCCTGTCACTTTGTACACTTCAAGGGCACGCACCACACGGCGCACGTCATTTACGTGCAACTTTTCTGCCGTAACAGGGTCTACTGTTTCAAGCAGTGCATGGAGCGCTTCTCTGCCATGCTCTTTTTCGTAATTTTCATAATTTTCTCTTACTTCGTCATCCCCTTTTGTAAACCCAAAATCAAGGGGCAAAGAAAGAGAGCGCAGGTAAAGCCCTGTACCCCCTACGAGCAAGGGGAAAGACAACGTGTCTAAATAGGGCTGTGCATATTTTACGTACTCTGTAACAGAAAAGCTGTCCGAAGGGTCGCAAATATCAATCAAATGGTGGGGCACAGCCTGTTGTTCTTCTAAGGTGGGCTTTGCCGTTCCAATGTCCATGCCTTTATAAATCTGCATGGAATCCATAATCACAATTTCGCCTTGCATGTGGGCAGCAAGCGCCAAAGAGAGGTCTGTTTTGCCACTTGCCGTTGCACCTACGAGGCCGTACACAATTTTTTTGTTCATCATTTACTGTATGCGCTTAAAGCGCTTTTCCAATTCTGTTTTTGTGAGGGTGATAATCAGTGGTCTGCCGTGTGGGCAGGTGGGCTTTACATGCCCTTCTAATATGGCAGATACGAGGGATAAAAGGGCATCATCCGAGAGCTTTTCGCCCCCTTTTACAGCGTGTTTACATGCCATTTGCATGATTTTTTCTGTACGCTTATCTGCTTTTTGCCCTTTTAAAACACGCAGATTATCCAGCGTTTCCATAAAGCACGCTTCTGCCTCCGGCTCTCCGAGCACAATGGGCACGCCCAAAAGCTTGACCGTTTGATCCCCAAAAGGCTCTACGTCAAAGCCTGATTGCTGGAGCACCTCTTGGTTTTCTATAAACGTGATGTAATCAGAGTGCGATAGGTTAAAAACAAGGGGGAAAAGGAAGGTTTGAGAAGCGCACGTGTCTTTTAAGTCCTTCATGAGTTTGTCAAAAAGCAAGCGTTCATGTGCTGCATGTTGGTCACACAAGAGCAGTTTGTCTTGATATTCAATCAAAATATACGTGTGAAAGAGCGCACCCAACAAGCGAAAATCCTCTTTAGAAGATAAATTTTCCACTTCTTTAAAAGCTGTTTGCGTGCTTTCTACTATGTTTTCTATTTGGTTTTCCACCTGATTTTTTACAGGAGAAACAGGGGGTGTTTCTTGTGCCTTTTGGTTTTCCTGTGCCTCAATTTCCCTTTGTAGAAAGGAGTGAAAAGAGTGCACAGAGGCATCTTCACGGAATGCAGTGTCTGTAAAAGAAGGGGCATAAGAAGGGAAAAAAGTGTTGGATTTGGTGACAGTAGGGGGAGAAAGATACGTGTCTTTTTTTTCTTCTTGCGTGTCTTTTGCGTTTTCTTTTTGCGCTATGGGCACACTTTCTTCTTTGGGTATGATGGGGGGTGAAAATGTGGGGGCACTTTTTACAGTCACAGTTTCTTTATCTTCTTTTTCAAACAAAGAAGGCTTTAAAAGGTATTCTTTTTGTGTGCTTTCGAGCGCTTCTGCTACAATTGTTTGCACAGCATCTTGCACATTTTTTTCATTTTGGAAACGCACTTCCCATTTGTTTGGGTGCACGTTGACATCCACCAATTCATAAGGCATGGTGAGGGATAAAATTGCCATAGGGAATTTGCCAATCATCACACGTTGACGGCACGCACTTTCAAGGGCGGAAGATAAAAGGGCGCTTTTCATCGCACGTTTGTTTATAAAAAAGGTTTCGTGCGCACGGTTGCCACGTGCTGTTTCGCCTACCCCAACATAGCCCTCTATGAGTATGCCCAGCATGTTGCCTTGTACTTTTACAAGCTGATGGAGCGTTTGAACGCCGTACACACTTAAAATGGCAGTGCTCAAATTGGAATCTCCTGCACTAAAATACACATCCTTTTTGTCTGCAACAAATCGGAAAGAAATTTCAGGGTGAGAGAGGATGAGCTTTGCCATAAGGTCTGTTACATAGGCAGTTTCTGTGGAGGGCTTTTTTAAAAATTTACGTCTGACAGGGGTGTTGAAAAACAAGTCCTTAACGATTATGGAGGTGCCCACAGGGCAGGCTGCATCTTTGATTTCCTTGAGCACACCCCCACTGTTTAAAGCTGAAATGCCATGCTCTTGGTCGCTTGTGCGTGTGGTCATCGTTACATTAGACACAGCAGCAATGGAGGCGAGCGCTTCTCCTCTAAACCCCAAAGTCATGATGGAAAATAAATCTTTAGGAGAGGAAATTTTGCTCGTTGCGTGCCGTTCAAAAGCCATTTTAATGTTGGAGGGCGCAATGCCCGAGCCATTGTCCGTCACTCTAAAGTAAGAAAGCCCCCCTTCACGGATTTCCACCGTAATGGCAGAGGCGCCTGCATCCATAGAGTTTTCTACAAGCTCTTTGATGGCGGCACTGGGGCGCTCCACCACTTCGCCTGCTGCAATTTGCCCAATCACTTCGTCAGACAAGAGCCTGATAGGTCTACTTTGCATACATCCTCCTTACAGCTTGAGCGCTTTTTCTTTTAATAAAAAGAGTGTGTTGAGGGCATCCATGGGGGTCATGGAGAGCACATCAATGGTCTGAATTTCTTCTATCAACTCTGTTTTTGAAAAACCAAGCAATGTTTCTTGCTCATTTTTCCTGTTTTTACTTTGGGGGCTTAATATGTTTTGCCCAATGCTATTTTGCGTTAGTTCATTTACTTCGAGGCGTGCCAATATTTCTTGCGCTCTGAGTACCACTTCTTTGGGTACACCTGCAAGGCGAGCCACATAAATACCAAAGGATTTATCTGCCCCACCCTGAACTATTTTGCGCAGGAAAATCACTTCTTCGCCGTGTTCTTTTACAGACACACAGTAGTTTTTAACACCATCTAAATGCCCTTCTAATTCGGACAATTCATGGTAGTGCGTGGCAAAGAGCGTTTTTGCGCCCGACTTTTTCTTGTTGGATAGATATTCAACGGCAGACCATGCAATGCTCAAGCCGTCAAATGTGCTTGTGCCACGGCCAATTTCATCCAATATAACGAGGGATTTTTCTGTTGCATTTCTTAAAATGTACGCCATTTCGCTCATTTCCACCATGAAAGTGGATTGCCCGGCAGCAAGGTCGTCAGATGCGCCCACTCTTGTGTACACAGCATCTACCAGTGGGATGTTGGCGCTCTTTGCAGGCACGAAAAAGCCCATGTGTGCCATGAGCACAATGAGGGCAACTTGGCGCATGTACGTGCTTTTACCTGCCATGTTGGGGCCTGTGATGATTTGAATGCGTGTGTCAGAGTCGTTCATTTTGGTGTCGTTGGGCACAAACTGATCGTCTGATAAATTGTGCTCCACCACAGGGTGTCTGCCCTCTACAATGTCCAACACATGGTCTTCATTGAGCAAGGGGCGCACAAAGTTATTTTGCCGTGCAACAAGCGCCAAAGAGAGCGTTGCATCGAGCATTTTATAGCCGTTTGCCGTGCTCTTTAACTCGTCCATATATTCTGCCACACGAGATCGGATGATGTCAAAAATTTCATATTCAAGCTTGAGCGCTTGTTCGCTTGCACCAATGATTTCGCCCTCCACAGAGCGCAGTTCGTCCGTGGTAAAGCGCTCTACGTTGGTGAGCGTTTGCCGTCTTTGGTAGCGCACAGGCACGAGCGCATAGTTGGATTTGGTTACTTCAATATAGTAGCCAAAAACACGGTTGTACTGTATTTTTAGGTTTTTAATGCCTGTTAATTCTCTTTCCCTCTGCTCCAATTCCAATATCCACTTTTTGCCCATCACAGAGGCAGTTTTGGCATGGTCTAAATCTTTATCAAAGCCTTCTTTTATGATGTTGCCTTCTGTGGGCGACAAGGGGGTATCTTCTTTGATGGCATCAAATATCAATTTTCTCAAAGGTTCAACAGGAGAGATTAAGGAAGACAACGCTTGTATGTTTTGGTCTTCTATTTCGCTCAATAACTCGTTGACCACAGGCGCTTGGTCTAAGGAACGCAGGAGCGACAAGCAGTCACGTGGGTTTAAGGTGTTGTAAGATACTTTGGACAAAAGCCTTTCCATGTCGTATACATGCGTTAAGGCTTCACGCAAAGAAGAAGATAAAACAGGGTTATTATAAAATGCTTCTATGGCATCTAATCGCTTTGTAATAGAACTATATTTTAAAAGGGGTTGCTCTACAAAAGAGCGCAACATTCTGCCCCCCATAGCTGTCACCGTTTGGTCAAGCAAAGACAAGAGCGAGCCTTTCACAGTTTTGTTGCGCATTGTTTCTGTAAGCTCTAAGTTTCGTCTTGTATTTTCATCCAAAGGCATGGTGTCATCACCTGTTAAAATTTTAATGGTGGTGATGTGAGATAAAGTGTTTTTTTGCGTTTCTTCTAAATAACGCATGAGTGCGCCAAGTGCGCAGGTGGGGAGGTTTAAAGGGGCGGAAAGCCCAAGCGCAAGCAAAGAGCCTACTTTAAAGTGCGCAAGGATTTTTTCTTTCGCACTTTGCATTTGAAAGGCAGAGGAGGTGTATTGCGTAATGAGGGCATCTGAAAAGGGCATTACTTTTTCTTTGTCATTCGTGATGATTTCAGAAGGGTGAATGGTGGACAGCGCACCTTTTAATTCTCTTTCTGTGTTGCTGATTTGCTTTATGTACAGTTCACCAGTGGTTATGTCTACGTAAGACAAACCGATGTATTTGTTTTTAAATAATACGCTCAAGAGGTAGTTGTTTTTCTTTTCGCCAATGGCAGTTGCATCAAGCAGCGTGCCTGGCGTTACAATGCGAATGATATCCCTTTCCACCAAGCCTTTTGAAAGCTTGGGGTCAGAGAGCTGTTCACAAATAGCAACCTTATATCCTTTTTCCACCAGCCTTGAAATGTATGTGTCTACAGCATGAAAAGGCACGCCACACATGGGTGCACGCTCCTCTAAGCCACACTCTTTGCCTGTTAAAGTCAGCTCTAATTCTCTGCTTGTGGTGATGGCATCGTCAAAAAACATCTCGTAAAAATCCCCTACTCTAAAAAACAGAAGGGTATCTTTGTTTTGTTCTTTTATATTTACATACTGTTGCATCATGGGTGATAAGGTTGCCATTTGCTTATGCTCCTTTTTTACCTTTGTTAAAAATTAGTGACAGCCACCGCAACCATCACAGCAACCGTTGCAACTGCCTTCTTCTACTTCTTCAGGTTGCAAAATAAGCTGTAATTGCTTGTTGACAGCGTTCATCATGTCTGTAAAGCCTTTTCTGGCCTGTTGTAATTTTTGTGCCATGGGCAATGCGCTGAGGTTTTGCTGAATTTCTTCAAGCTCACGGCTTAAAGCGCCAATTTTTTCAAAATCAGGCTCTTTTTCCATAGAGGCTTCTTCGATTTGGGCACGCTTTTCTTGATGGGCAGCAAATGCATTTACGAGTGCTTCGTCTTTTGTAGCTTCGGTTTCAGTGTCACGCATGACAGTGTATTCTTCGCTGTTTAAAATGAGGTGACCCAATTCCTGTGCTTTTGAAATAACTTCCTTGTTCATGTGTTTTGTTCTCCTTAAAAATTATTTTAATATTTCGCCACGTAAAGTGGTTTTCCCATGAGAAGTGATGCGAATGGGCACGATTTGCCCAATCATATCTGGTGTGCCTGTAAAGTTTACGCTGATGTTTCTGCCACACTTGCCTGTTAAAGTGCTGTCATTTCTTCTTGAAGTGCCTGTAACGAGCACGTGCTGTGTGGAGGAAACAAGGCTTTCAAAAATTTCTGTCGTTTTTTTATCCTGCAAGGCAATCAAGCGCATGATACGGTCTGTGGACACATCAAGGGGCACTCTGTTTGGCATTTTGGCTGCCTCTGTGCCTATTCTGGGGCTGTAAATGAAGGTGTAAGCACTGTCGTACCCCACAGTTTCAACAAGTGCCATGGTGTCCATAAATTCTTCTTCCGTTTCGCCGGGGAAACCTACAATTAAGTCTGTTGTAAGCCCGATGTCGGGGCGACTTTGCTTTAATTTTAACACTTTTTCAAGGTACTTTTCTCTCGTGTACCTTCTGTTCATTTTTTCCAAAATTCTGTTGTTGCCCGACTGTACAGGGAGGTGAAAATGGGGCTGAATGGCTTTGCTCTGTGCCACTTGCTCAATCAAAGCATCTGACAAATCCTTTGGGTGCGAGGTCATAAAGCGAATGCGCTCAATGCCTGTTTCTTCTACTTTTTTAAGGAGCAAGGGGAAAGAAATACCGTCCTCTCTATCATTGCCATAGGAGTTGACATTTTGCCCTAAGAAGGTGATTTCTTTTGCGCCCTCTGATACAAGCTGTTCCACTTCTTTTAAAATTTCGGTTGCGTTTCTGGAGCGTTCTCTTCCTCTTACATAAGGCACAATGCAGTAGGAACAAAAATTGTTGCATCCGTAAATGACATTGACATACGCTTGATACGCATTTTCTCTTTGAGGCACAATGCCTTCAAAAAGCGTACTTTGTTCGTCCTTTACAATAAGCACACGTTTTTTATCTACCACTGTTTGGTAGAGGATTTGAGGGAGTTCGTATATGTTGGCTGTGCCAAAAGCAAAGTCCACAAAGGGGTATTGCTTGATGAGCTTTTGGAGCATGCCCTGTTCTTGCACCATGCAACCACAAATGCCAATGAGCATGTTGGGGCGCTTTTTTTTGCTTTCATGTAGCCAATTGACGTTGCCAAGCGCTTTTCTTTCAGCATTGTCACGGATACAGCAGGTGTTGCTGAGCACAATGTCTGCATCCTCTTTATCTTCCACATTCTGTAAGCCCATGGCGCACAAAATGCCAGACAGACGCTCCGAGTCATGCACATTCATTTGGCAACCGTAGGTTACAATGTGGAAAGTTTTAGGGGCATCAGAAAGCTTTTTAAAAGCGTCTGTAAAGGCTTTTTGCTTGTCCATTTCCTCTTGGCTAATGAGCACAATGTCATTTCTTTTCATAGTTAAATGTTTTCACCTTTAATCTTGTAAGTTTTTGATATAGGAAGGGGAGATTTGATCCGTTGTCTTTTTCCGTGTGATTTCCATGAGGTTGAGCGCTGTGTACCCCACAATTACGCACTTTACAGGGTCATCTTGCACACACTCTTTTAAATATTGGAGCAGTGTGTCCTTGTGCGCTTGCTCTTTCATGTCGATAAAGTCAACGAGGATGATGCCCCCTAAGTTCCTTAAACGCATGATGCGTGCAATGAGCTTTGCAGCTTCTAAATTGAGGGCTAAAAAAGTGTCTTCAGCGCCCGACTTTTTACCTGTATACTTTTCTGTGTTGACATCAATCACCGTCATCGCTTCGCAAATATCCACCACGACAGCGCCCCCACTTTTTAAGTAAATGTGGCGAGAAAAGGCTTTTTTGAGCTGGTCTGTGACAGAAAAGAGGGCAAAGGGGTTGTCCACAATTTGGGCATTGGGGTACAGGGGGTGGGGCGCTTGGAGCACGATTTTGTCTACATTTTTTGTGTCACGGAGCACTTTTGAAAGGCTGTCCGTGTTTTGTAAAAGGCAAGGGGGCGTGTATGTTTTTGCCTGTTCTAAAAGGGCATCACAGCTTGCGTTTAATGCGCTTATTTCTTGCGCAATTACATTTTCATTTACCCCTACACTGTTTGTTCGGAGCACCAAGCCTCTTTTTTCTACACGCAAGGTGTTTGCGAGGGATAAAAGGGCATTTCTCGTGTTTTCGTCTGTAATTTTAGCAGAAAGGGACACGAGAGGGGAAAAGGGGAGCAGTATGGCATATTCGCCTGCCAAAGAAATGTCTGTGGTGAGGTAAGCACTCTTTGATTGCACAGGGGGCTTTTTCACTTGAACAAGCACTTTGTCCCCTTGCTTTAAAGGGGTTTTTACTTCATTAAAGGGCAAAAATCCACACGCTGTTTTTGTGATTTTTACAAAGAAAGCGTTCATGCCTTTCATCACACGGTCCACTTTGCCAAGGTATACTTGCTCGGACAAAATACTGCCCTCTTGCGACACGTAAAAGTCTGTCAGTTGCTTATCTTTTATCAGTGCAATTTCAGTTGCGTTGTCCTTTTGCCGAACTAAAAGCTGTGTACTCATAGATTTTCAAGGGGCACAAGCTCGTTTTGCCACAGCCCTAAAAGAGCAGTGCGTTCAATGAGCGTGCGAGGCTTTTGCACTTGCAAAAAGTCAGACAATGAAGTGAGCAAAAGGTCAGGCTTACAGGTGGCTTTTTCGCCTAAAGCAAGCACCATGTGGAGCGTGTTTGGGTTTTTCATTTTAAGCTCGTAAATCATGGGGCGAATGTCACATTCTTTGAGCTTGGATTTGGATTTTTTGAGCACGGTGATATTTTCCTGCGCTAAAAATCTGTCTAAATCCTCTTGAGATAAAGTAAAATCCTTTAGGAACACATCGTATGAGGCGGCGTGTAAGAGGGACATAGAAGCAGGGTGATTGTCTGCAATGGGCTTTGCACTCAAAAGCACAATGTCTTGAGGCAAGGCGCCCGATAAGGCAGACATAAAGGCTTCCTTTGTAATGTCCTTTTCCAAGGGCACTTCCATCACTTCTCTGGAGCCATATGTGTATAAAGACAAGGGGGCAGCGATGTTCAATAAAATGTGGGGGTTAAAGCCTTTGGAATACTCAATGGGCAAGTCACTGCGCCTTAATGCACGGTGAATGGCACGCATTAAATCCAAGTGCCCAATGTGGCGAAGGCGCTCGCCCTTTTTAAATACAGCCAACATCTTCATGCTTGTGTCACCTCACATAAGTTTTGGAAGCGTTGTAAGCCACAGCCGTTGCACCCTTTTCTGCAATCTTGTGTCGTCTGCGCTTTTTTTGCTTTTTCACATTCTCTTTGTAAAAATTGCATGGTTACACCACAGTCAATAAAGCTCCAAGGGAGTGTTTCGTCATAGCTTCTTTCTCTGTGTGCATAAAAAGAGGGGTCAATGTTTAATTCTGCGAATGCTTCCATCCACTTGTCAAACTTAAAGTGTTCGTTCCAGCTGTCTAAACGGCAACCTTTTTTATACGCTGCGTAAATCACGTCTGCAACTCGTCTATCTCCTCGTGCAACCACAGCTTCTAACATGCTGAGTTCAGGTTCATGCCAGTTAAATGTAACGCCTTTAACACCCAAATACCCTCTTAAAGCAGCTTGCTTTTCTTTGACCACAGGGATGGTATCTTGAGGCGCCCATTGGAAGGGAGTAAAGGGCTTGGGCACAAACACAGAGGCACTGCAAGTGACTCTAAGCCCACGTGCACGCTTTTCCTTGGGCAAAGTAAAGTAACAGCCCACTACTTTTTGCGCAAGGTCACCAATGCCACGCAGATCTTCGTCTGTTTCAGTGGGCAACCCTGTCATAAAGTAAAGCTTTACACTGCTCCACCCCGAATGGAAAGCGTCTGTCACAGCACGCATCAAATCTTCTTCTGTAACCCCCTTGTTGATTACATCACGCAAACGCTGTGTGCCTGCTTCTGGGGCGAGCGTTAAGCCACTTTTGCGCACTTTGGAGGTTTCGAGCAAAGAGTCTTTCACAAGGTTATCAATGCGCATAGAAGGGAGGGAAACACCCACTCTTTTTTCTTTGTAGCGCACCATAAGCTCTGTAACGAGTTCGGACAAACAAGAGTAATCCCCACTGGATAAAGAGGACAAGGAAAGTTCCTCATAGCCTGTTGCTTTGATCAAGTTTTCAGCATGTTCAAGCACCTTTTCCATTTTGCGCTCTCTAACAGGGCGATAGATCATCCCTGCTTGGCAAAAACGGCATCCTCTGGTGCACCCACGCATGATTTCAAGCACAATTCTGTCGTGCACAATCTCTGTGTAGGGCACAGGGATTTTGTCAGGATAGGGGGCATCAGAAAAGTTCCTCAAAATACGGCGGTGCACTTTTTCAGGCACTTTGTCTGTGTTTCTTTGGAAAAGCTTGATGGTGTTGTCATCATTGTATGTGACATCATAGAACTTGGGTACGTACACCCCTTCAATCTGTGCAAGTGCAAGCAAGGTATCGTTTCTGCTCATCTTTTGTGCTTTGCACTTCTTTAAGGTGTCTAAAAATTCCACCATCATTTCTTCGCCATCCCCAATTTGGAAAGCGTCCATAAAGGGGGCAAGGGGCTCGGGGTTTACAGCGCAAGGCCCACCTGCAATGATCAAGGGGTCTGTTTCACTCCTGTCTTTTGAAAACACAGGGATGTTGCCCAAAGAGAGCATGTGCAAAATGTTTGTAAAGCTCATTTCGTATTGCAAAGTAAAGCCAAGTACGTCAAACTTCTTTACAGCCGTTCTGGACTCTAAAGAAAAGAGGGGAATGTCGTTTTCCTGCATCAAATCCATCATATCAGAAAAAGGCATACACACTCTTTCACAAACAGCGTAGGGCAGTTTGTTGATGATGTAATAGAGGATTTTCATGCCAAGGTGCGACATGGAAATTTCGTATGTATCGGGGAAACAAAATGCAAAGCGCACTTCTGCTGTATCAAAAGGCTTTACATCCGTATTCATTTCACCGCCCGTGTAGCGAGCAGGTTTTTGTACCATTTCAAGTAGCTCTTCGAGCTTTTCTCTTTGCTGTGTGTTCACAAAGTACCTCCTGTTTTTGGCCATAAAAAGCCACTTTGTATTGTAGCATATTTTTGCGTTTTTGTCCAATAAAATGGCGTGTTTTTTAAAAATTTCATTTCCTTTTAAAAATAATTGATTAGAGGGTGAAAATGTGCTAAAATGAAAAGGAAAAAGAAGTGTAGAGGAGGTGTGCATCATGCATTTTAAGCAAGTGAAGGGGATATTGTCTGCTAAAAATGGCATGAATTTATATAGAGGGTGCACACATGGGTGTATTTATTGCGATGCACGGAGTGTGTGTTACAACATGGCGCACGCTTTTACAGATGTTGAAGTGAAAGAAAATGCGCTGGAGCTGCTTGAAAATGCACTGCGTACAAAGCGCAAAAAGTGCATGATTGGCATGGGCGCTATGACAGACCCATATATTCCTCTTGAAAGGCAGTTAAAGCACACGAGAAAAGCGCTGATGTTGATTGAAAAGTACGGCTTTGGGGCTACACTCATCACAAAGTCTGCCGATGTACTTAGGGATATCGATGTTCTAAAAAAAATCAACGAGAAGGCAAAGTGTGTTGTTCAAATGACATTGACAACATATGATGATGCGCTGTGCAAAATTGTAGAGCCGTGTGTGAGCGTAACGAGTGAACGCTTTCAAGCACTGCAAGCCCTGCAAAGAGAAAATATTGAAACAGTGGTGTGGCTGTGCCCTATTCTTCCTTTTATAAACGACACAAAGGAGAATTTGCTGGGCATTTTGGATATGTGTGTTAGAGCAAAGGTAAAAGGTGTGCTCTGCTTTCAGATGGGCATGACGCTTAGAGAAGGGAACAGGGAATACTATTATGAACAGCTGGATAAGCATTTTAAGGGGCTTAAAGAAAAGTATATGAAAACCTATCAAAATGCGTATTTTATAAACAGTGAAAAGAGCAAAGAACTGTTTGAAGTGTTTGATACGGTGTGTGAAAAGCACAACATCATGCACTATCCAGAGGAAATATTTGCGTATTTAAATGCTTTTGAAGAAAAAGAACAAGGGGCGCAAATGTCCATGTTTGAGGATGTATACGTTTAAAAAACCAAAAGGAGGAAAATGCAAATGAAAAGTTATTGTGGTACAGATTGCACGCAGTGCCCTTTTAAAGAAGGGTGCAAGGGGTGCACACAAACAAAGGGCAAGCCTTTTTTAAAACAATGTCTGCTCGCTCAGTGCTGTATAGATAAACAGCAGGAAAACTGTAATCAGTGCGAAAAGCATTGCACTTTAAAAAGCACGCTTATTGAGGAAATCAACAGTTTAAACATAGAGGACATGGAGAAACTCACGCATTTAAATGCGCTCAAAGGCTCCTTTGTAAACCTTGCGTACACTTTGCCCAACGGACAGAGCGTGCAGTTTTTGGAAGATGATCAAATCTATTTGGGCAACCAATTGCACAAGGAAAATAGTGACCGATGCTATGGTGTGGTGGCGCATGAGGATTTTATACTCCTGTCCGAGTATGGGTGCATGGGGCAAGATGCGCACATTGTGGTGTATAAAAAAAGAACATAAAAGAGCATACAAAAAGGGCTGCGCAAAACATTGTTTCGTTACAGCCCTTTTTTGATTATAACCCTGCCATCAAATTGGTCAAGTGTTGCATAGCGTTTGAAAGCTCTGTGGTGGTGGCATTGTTATTGACGAGCGCAATGAGCGCATTGATGGCGCTAACGAGGTTTGCGTATTGCGTGGAGGAGGCATCTAACTGATTGAGCTTTTGAGAAGCTGTTTGAACGAGCATGCCTGCATCACGCAAAAATTGCTGTTGTATCAAGCCTTCATCATAGTTCTGCGTGGCATCGCTGTGCACAGAGCACGTGTTCATGCGAATGGTCTGCGTATCTTGGTCACGGTTGCCTGTGAGGCGCAAGGAGGAGAAAGAACCTAAATAGTCGGACAACACGCCTTCGTATTTTGTGCCAATAAATCTGTGCAAGGGATGCCCTTGAGGCAATATCACCACGCCTTGTGTGCTCGTGTTGGGGCAATAGGGGGTGGCAAGCTTTAAAGAGTCTTGACAGATGGTGTAGGCGGCGTGCAACTGGCAGTGCGTGGTGGGGGAATGCCCCACAGGGAAATAGTCTGTGACTGTGCCATATTGCATGGCATCTTTTTGGCAATATTCTGTGGCAAGCTGGCCACTGACAGCGCATGTGGTGACTTTGGTTAAACCGTAGTCTTGGTAACTGCCTTCCATGATGTCACGGTTGGGTAAGTTTTTTGCACTGTGAATGTTTGTCATAAAGGCTTGCCATAGTTTGGCGGCGCTGTTGCCCCCTGTGGTTTTAGAGGACAAGGCCTTGTAATTGTCGTGGCCTATCCACACGCTGGCGCTGTACCAACCAGTAAGCCCTGCAAAAAATACACCTTTTTGGTCACTGTTTGTGCCTGTTTTGCCTGCCACTGTTTGACCTTTTATTTTGGCAGACTTGCCTGTGCCCTTTGTGATGGCATCTTTTAAAATATCTACCGTTAAATAGGCAGTGGAAGGGCTGAACACTTTTCTGCGCACTTGGTTGGTGTGCCCATCATACAAGCTGTTTTTATTGCTGTCAAACAAGCCCAAGAAGGTGATGGGTTCTTGATATACGCCTCCATTGCCGAGCACACCAAAAGCGACAGACATTTCAAAGGGTGTAATGCCACTGGACCCGAGGGCAAGCCCAAAAGGGGTTTTGTTGATGTGCTTTTCATTGACACCCATACGGAGCAAAAAGTCCTGAGAGCGCTCTACACCTACGTAGTTCATCATGGCATACGCTGTGGGTGTATTGTCACTTTTTACAAGAGAAGTGCGCAGTGTTTCAGGCCCTCTGTAGGAGCTACCACCGTAGTTTTTAGGCCAAGTATCTTGCCTATGTTCATCCTGCCAACCTTGAATGGGTAAAGGCATGTTGTACAATATTGTGCCGCCCCCCACGGGTACACCAGAGGTTAAGCCGATTTCAATGGCTGGCGCATACACGCTGATGGGCTTTATGGAGGAGCCGACAGGCATGTTCATGTCCACAGCACGGTTGAGCGTTTTTTTGCGTTCAGGCTTTGTTCTGCTCCCCACAATGCCTTTGACTTCGCCTGTGCGATAGTCCAGCACCACGGCGGCGGCTTGGGGCTGAATAATGTCATCATACGTGCCGTCCGGATTTCGAGAACGGAACACCTTGTCTGCCGCATTGTTTAAAGAAGGGTATTTATCATAATTGTAAATGGTGTTTTCAAGCTGTGTTTGCA
Organism: uncultured Oscillospiraceae bacterium; assembly: GCA_964439755.1. Classification (GTDB taxonomy): domain Bacteria; phylum Bacillota; class Clostridia; order Christensenellales; family Aristaeellaceae; genus CAYTPJ01. Next base: position 1,589 of record CAYTPJ010000011.1, on the reverse strand, counting down.
CGGTGGTATCAAGCGCTAAATACACGTGATAGCCCCCTGTGCGCAGTTCGTTTTCCATTTTGTTTCTGTTCGCACTTGTGTCTTCCAAATTGTTGAGCAAAAGCAGTGTTTTGACCACGTCACGCACAGCGTACTCCACATAGTGCGTGTAAGGATAGATCGTTTTGCTCTCTTTGGACACTTCGAGCACTTGTGCAGACTGTACGTTGAGTGCTTCGTCTAACTGTTGCTTGGTGATGAACTGATTTTCGTACATGGCACGCAACACATAGTCTGTACGATGGTTGGTGATCGCCGTATAATCTGTTGTTTCACTTTTTCTAACGTAGAAATTTTTGCGTGGGTTATAATGGTATGGGTTGGTGGTCATGCCTGCGAGCATGGCGCACTCACGCAAAGTGAGGTCGTTTAGGTTGTCTTTGCCAAAATAGCCGTAGGCAGCCACTTTGACACCGTAGTAATTTTCACCCAAATAGATGGTGTTTAAATAGCTTTCCAATATTTGGTCTTTGGTATATTTGGTTTCCAACTGCATGGCAAGGTATGCTTCTTGGATTTTTCTCTTATAGCTCTGTTCAAAAGAAAGCACAGTGTTTTTTATGAGTTGCTGTGTAATGGTAGACCCCCCTTGACGAGAGCCTGATGTAAAGTTCGACAAAAAAGCCCCTGCAATGCGCTTTAAATCAATGCCGTTATGCGTGTAAAAGCGTGCATCTTCCACAGCGACAAAGGCGTGTTGGAGGGATAAAGGCATGGTATCGATGGACACCATAATTCTGTTTTCTGTGCCCTTATAGTCGGTGATTTTATTGCCATCTTGGTCATATATAAATGAAGTTTGCGCTTGGTCATCAATGAGCGCCAAATCCAAATCGGGCGCCGTTTCCATATATGCTTTTGCAATGCCCACCACAGCGCCAAGGCCTGATAAAGAGAGCAAAAGCACCACCAAAACGAGCATACGCACTGTGTTTACAATTACACCCAAAATAAAGCTGGGCTTTCTCGTGCGCTTTTTGAAAAACAAGGATTTGCGCTTGGGGATGAGCGTGCTCATGTCACCATAGGCATCTTCATATTCTTCTTTATATTCTTCCAGTGGGAGGTCCATGTGATCTCCATAAGGGTCTTGATACGCTTGTGTATCGTTTTCTGAATATGTTTCTTGATAAGCGTCTGAATTGTCGGAAGAAAAATGGTGGTTTTCTTCATAGGCAGGGTCATCTATTTGCACATCGTCATAATTTCTGATGTTTTTTCGACTTCTTTTCATTCACACTGTTCCTTTCTAAGGAAATTCAAAGGGGCAAACATACAACGAAAGAGCAAGGGATTTTGTTTCATTCTAAATTTTTATCTATTTTAGGGGAGATATAGCGATAGGATACGAGGTCGTCCATGAGCGCAAGCGCCAAATCGTGCCCATGCAAATTTTCTAAATATTTTTCACGGATCATAGAGTGGGGCACAGAGCTGTCTGTAAGCCTTGTGCAAGCACCCATGGGGGGTGGACACGAGGAGTCATTCAAAATGAGATCCGTGACAATGCCATTTTGCATGATGTAGCCAATGAGCACCACGGCGTGACG
>CAYTPJ010000010.1:0-28152 GCA_964439755.1 uncultured Oscillospiraceae bacterium | reverse complement strand
CTACCCCCTGTCCAATATGAAAACGTTCAAGCAGAATGCTTGTTTTAAAGCAGGTGGGCATGTTCAAAAGTATCGATGAGCTGTACCTTTTCTTGCCTACCCATAAGTGCATAATATCTTTTCCAGTCCGAAAGGGATTGCAAATAAACACATTGATGGTGCAAAAGTATATGCCCATCAATGTTTTCTTTTGTGAAAGGGCAATCGTGCACCTGGGCATCTTTTACAATTTTAAAGCCTGCCATCACGTCAATATCTACACCCTCAATCACAAACTCATAAAAATATTCCGTTTGGTATTGTGCGTTGGGCACTCTTTTTACGTGCGTGCCAAGAGGGGATAAAAGTGCAAGGGCGCTTTGAATGTCCTTTGTGTCTACCATAATATCAATGTCGTGAAAGGTGGTTACAACCTTTCTAAAATAGAGCATCATGGAGGCGCCAAGCCCCCAAGTGATGCTCTTTTCATTGAATAATTGTGCAATTTTCGCAAGGATTACTTTTTTGTGTTCCATAATTTCCCTCAAAATTAAAACCAAGTTTGGCAAAAAGTAGTGATGGACCAATCTTTGTTGTGCTTGGTGTATTGGTCAATATTGTCATCCGTTCTATATGCTTCGGGGCAATCGAGGAAATTGTTTTTGCCACCATTTTTGTCATACAAATAGGTGTAACGCTTGATACGGCTGGACACGTTACCTTCCACTGTGGACACGATATACTTTTCATCTCCCAATGGAAGAACGTGTGTAACAAGACCTACGTGCAAGTATTGATACCCACCTTTTTCACCGTAAATTACAGGATATCCAGCACGGGGAACGTCTGTAAGCCTATTCATATTTTTAAAGCCTGTGTATATTTTGCCCACACCTGCTGCGTGCACAGCGTATGCTTCGCCCGATTCGTGGGGCACAGATTTATGTTCCGAGTCCATAGGCACGTGCGCTGTGTCAAAGCAATAACCAAGGAATGCGCCACACCATCCAATGTTGCACTTAGGGCCTGTGCCACATTGCCATCTGGAATACTTGTTGTATTTGCCAAGGCGTGAAAAGGTTTTGCCCCTGTTTTCGGACCATTCAGAAAGGGCAAGGGTCACAGCGTCTTGAACGAGGGGAGGCATGTCATCGTCCAACTCAAAAGTGAGGGGGAGGGAGGGTGTTTCCTCTTTTTCTGTTTGTTCATTCGTTTCTGCTTGAACATCTTTTGCTGTTTGTTCGTCTTGTGCTTTTTCTGTTTCCTGCTGTGTTTCTTTTTCTTCATTGTTTTGTGCGTTGTTCGTGGGTTGGTCAACAGCAGGAGGGGTGTATTCGCCTGTGCCCACAGTGATTGTGAAGTTTAAAAGTTCACCACTGTTTGTAACAATGATTAGGTCAGCCGTGCCGTTGGACAATGCGCAAATAGCATTGTCCTTTACGATGGCAATTTGCTCATTGGAGGATTGCCAAATGCCTCTTTCTTCCTCTGTTAAAGCGTGCGTTTGCCCCACGTTTAGAGAAATGGGGGTGGTGCACTCTTGAAAGGCAGAAATAGAAAAAGTTAAGAGCAAAAGTAAAATCACAAGAAATAATTTACGCTTCATTTTGTTCCTCCTGTACATCTGTATCAGATGTCTGTTCGCCTTGCAAGGCATTTCTTTTTTTAATGCGATTGATAGAAACTGTGCTTTCAACGATAACAGAACCAAGCCCAATGATGAGCGTGATGTAGTAAGTGAAAAAGCGCCACAAAAGCAGGGCGGCGAGTATGTAGTCGCTCGAAATCACGTGGCTAAAAAAGAGGTAAAAGCCTCCTTCTTGTGCGCCGGACGCACCGGGCAGGGGCGAAAAAGCAGCCCCGATAAACAAGAGCAATTGAAGCGTTAAAATGGGCAAATAAGGCGTGCCCGAAAGCCCTAAGCCCCTGTATACGCAGTAAGAAACACTCATGAAGAAGGCTACTTGAATGTAAGACAAAATCAGCAATTTCAATAAGTGCATGGGGTGATGCGACACCATGTCTACACTTGCTCTAAAGTCATCCAAGGCAGCATCACAGCGAGAACAGGAACGAGCAATGTCTTTTACAAGGTGCAGTGCTTTGCCCAATTTTAATATGAGCAATATAATGGCACGCACAATGTTTCTGTTGATGGCGAGCAAGAGCACAGCCGCCACCGTCAATCCGTTGATAAAGAACCCTGCAATCACAAGCCATTTGCCCGCCGCAAGGTTTGTTGCCATAAATTCGGGCTGTATTATCCAAAGCACAGCGCCCATGCTCAATACTGCCATTTGGAAACAGAAGAATTTGACAGCGAGCGCAGAGGAAGACACGCCCGTGGGCACGCCTCTTTTTTTAAAGGCGAACACCTGCATGGGTTGCCCACCTGTTGCCGCAGGCGTTACACTGGAATAAAACTGACCGATAAAAGTGATATGTAAAGTGGATATAAACTTGATGTTGACCTTTTGCTGAATAAAAAAAACTTGGTTGACGAGCGATTCAAAGACAATGTTAATAAACCATGCAAGAAAGGCAAGCATAAGCCAAATGGGGTTTGCCTTTTTGATTGCATCGATAGAAGCGCCAATGTCACCATTTTTAGCCCCTAAATAAATCACAAGCCCAATGGTGCCTAAGATTAAAAAAGCATTTAAAAGGTTGCTTTTTGTTTGTTTGGTTATTTTTTTCAATGAAAGCATTTCCTTTGCTTGGAGAAATTTATTTCTCCCCATTCCATTATAGCACAAAAAAATGCGCTTGTCATCTGTTTTTGAGCGTAAATATGGTTTTGTGTAAATTCTCAAAGTAAATGACATCATTTCTATTTACACATATTGATTTGCTTGGCTTTTCCACATAGAAGCGTAATTGCCTGCTTTTTGCATGAGTTCGTCATGCGTGCCTATTTCAATCAGCGTTCCGTTTGATAAAACTGCAATCTTGTCAGCAAATCGGACGGCACCCAGTCGATGTGTGATGATAATGCCCGACCTACCCTCAAGTTGCGCTGCAAAATTGTCATACATGCATTTTTCCTGCAATGGGTCTAAAGCAGATGTTGGCTCATCTAATGCAATGAGCTTGCTGTTTTTGTAAAAGCCTCTTAAACATGCAAGCCGTTGCCATTGTCCACCAGACAAATCAATGCCACCAAATTCACGCCCCAATTGAACAGTTGTTTCTGTTTGTGGCAAAATATCTTTTAATTGAGTGTGCAGTGATGTTTTATCGACACATTTATGAACATCCCCTAAAGTGACATTTTCTTCAGCAGTCAATTTGTAACGACAAAAATTTTGGTCTACTATGGATTGCTCCACGTGTAATTGCGCCTCTCCAAAGTCGGATAAATTGGTGCCGTCATACGTAATGAAACCTTCGGTAGGTTGGTATAACCCCATCAATAAGCGTGCTAAAGTAGTTTTGCCTGCACCATTTTCCCCAACAATTGCCAATACTTCGCCTTCTTTGAGCGTAATGCTCACATCACGAATAGCAAAATGATTTTGTTTTGGATATTGAAAGGAAACGTGTTTCATTTCGACTTGCATTTGGTTTGGCAGATGAGAAGAATTTTGCAGTCTTTCAGGGTAAGACCAATAATGAAAAAAAGGTTGTAGCATGGTAAAGTATTGGCGTTGATACCCCATTGTTTCAACAAGTTGTTGATAACTGCGCAGTAAGGTTTCATAGGCATTTACACCCGCAGTAAAAACAGAAAAACTGATGATTTGATGCCACATCAAAACCCCAGAAACCAAAATACCGGCAACGTTGCCAGCAAGTTCAAGAGGCACAAGATACCACTTTAAAATGTGCATTTTATGGGAGATGTTATCTTCAATCAAGTCACGTTTGTTTCGACTGTGCGTCCATTTATTAAGAAAAATCTCTCCTGCGCAACAGACACGAGTTTCTTTGCAGGCAGTTTCATCAACAATTGCTTTTTCGTAGGTGACTTCCTCTCTTTTTAATTGAGCAGAATCTTTTAAACTTTTGCCAAGTAAGCGTGATTGTTGCCATTGTTTTATAAAAGTGGTGGCAAGCGCTAAAGGCATGAAAAAAAGATACCACACATTTAGGCTTGTAATGGACACGGTTACAGCAAGCGTTTGTAACACGGCAATGACTATTGTAATACAAATTTCGCCATAGCGAAACAGCGCTTGCCTTGCTCCGTTGGCTTGTTGAAGGAGGCGTTCTATATCTGGAGTTTGCATTTGTTCACTGGAAATGCACCTTGCTTTTTCATGCATTTTCTGCAACATTCGATGTTCAAAACGTGGCAACATTTTGAACTGAATGATATATCTTGCAAACAAATATGAACAGGATGAGGACAAAAATATGTAAACGGCATAGAGCGCAAACAATGCATAGGGGAGGTCTGATAAACCGTTTGAAATAGAAAATTCTATGGCTTTAAAAAGGTCTCTCGTTAAAAAAATGCCAAAAGATGCGAGCGCACATTGAAATAACCCAACAAAAAACATGACTAAAAAGTCAATAGGTGACACGGAAAAAACAAATTTAAGTATCTTTCTGTGTGTCCATTCTTGTTTCATGACGCATAGAATCCTTTCTGTGTTTCAAATAACGTTGCATAATACGCACAGGTGTTCATTAACTGTTCATGTGAGCCTTGCGCTGATATGCACCCGTTTTTTAATACTAAAATTTCATCTGCAATTTTTACAGAACCTAATCTATGCGAAATAAACAAGGTGGTTTTTTCGTTGAGCATTTGCCGATATGCGTTATAGATAGAAGCTTCTACAATAGGGTCAAGTGCAGAATTGGGTTCGTCAAGTATCGCAAAGCTACTATCTGACAATACACAACGCAATACAGACAATTTTTGCCATTCTCCACCTGATAATTCTGAACTATTGTCCTTCATCAAAAACAATTCACTATCTAATCCGTTAGGCAGATGCTCCAACGTTTTTTCCATATGCAATTCTTTCATCAAATGGTTGATTAAATCGTCTGAGGGGGCATTTTTGGTACATAGCGTGATATTTTCTCTCAAAGTCAAGGGATATTTATAGTAATCTTGAAACACAGCAGTTAAAAGACGTTGAAGGGATTGCTTGGAATATTCATGTATTTCTTTGTTGTTTATTAGAATTTGCCCATATAAAGGTGTATACAAGCCCACCAAACATTTGAGTATTGTCGTTTTTCCAGAGCCGTTTTCACCCACCAACGCATAGTGTTTTCCCTTTTCGAGCTTAAAAGAAACATCTTGTAAAATGGGCGTATTTGCGTTTGGATATTGAAATGTTACATGTCTAAACTCTAAAGATTGAAACAAATCTTCCGTTTGTAATTTTGCAAGAGGTTCTTCTGACTTTTCCATGAGCGTTTCATATGGATGGAGTTTTTTTCGACTGCTGATATAAGCATAAGCAGAGGCACTTAATTGGGTACTACAAGCAAGCAAGGTGGTTGTACTGTAAAATGTTGATAAGAACAAACCCAGCGTTATTTTGTTTTCCAAAAGAGGGCGGGTCAACAAAATAAGCGCACTCATTGTAACAAGCGCATTTGCCACTTGAGAAAGAGAATCAAGCGACAATCTTTTTAAACCCAATTTACAGTTTTCATGTAATGCCTCGTGATATTCTGTGTCAAAATGCTGGCTTATATTGTTGTGATAGTTGAATATTTTACGCTCTGTTGCATATTCCTTTTTGAGCAAAATGCTCGATAGATAATCACTCTTACGAATGTTTTGCCGATATTGCATCCATAGGTTTGCAACGTTTTTAACTTGCTGTTTGTTCAGCAAAAATTCAACGACAAGCAGAAGGGTAATGATTACGGCAACGTAAATATTGATGAAGCATATGGTGACCATGGTGGCAAGCAATTGAATAGAACATTGCAAAATCGAAAGGGCAGAGCCATATGCTTCGTGAAGTATTCCGGGCGCTTCCATGGCGGCAGCGTTTAGTTTATAAAATTCTTCCGTTTCTGTGTATTCAAAGGGCAGTTTACTGCAATGTGTTAACCGGTCTTTGTCCAGTTTGTGGCTTGAACGAATTTTTTGCATAGTGGATATTCTTTCCTGCATATTGAGAATGAGCAGGCGAACAAGGAACAAGAGGGTTAATAAAACTGCATACATAACAAATTTTGAATTTTGACTTATGGCAAAATCAATCATGTCACTGCGTATATGGATGAAGAGCGCAGGGATAAGGCTTGCAAAAACAATGGAAAACACACTGAAATACAGCAATTTTTTGTTAAAATATTTGTTTATGTATTGTTTCATTTGCAGTATCATTACCTTTCATAATAATAACCATGAATGTGTTGGATTTGTATTTAAACGTTTCCAAACGTGTAAACACATTGTACCATTTTGTGTATACACTGTCAACAATATTTTGAAAAAAGAAGGTAAAAAAGCGCATTGTGTGCTATAATGAATGCGTTGCATATTTTTTAAAAAATGTAACGAAATACAAAGAATTTAGAAAGAAGATTGTATGATTTACGCTGTACCCGTTCAAACAAACACGCAAGCTTTTGAACAAACCAAAGCCCTATATGAGAGCGCATTTCCTGAAAATGAAAGAGGGCCTTTTGCCTTCTTAATAGAAGGGGGGTATGCTTGCAGTGAAGTGTATGCCTTTTATGATGGAAACGTGTACTGTGGGTTTATCTCCTTACTTTTACATCAGGATATTTGCCACATTATTTACTTTGCAGTGCCTCAAGCACTCAGGAACAGGGGGTATGGTGCGCAGATATTAAACGTATTAAAGGAAACCAAAAAGGGCATGCGCATCATTGCAGACCTTGAGTGTATAGACGAAAAAAGAGAGGACAACGTGCAGCGCATAAAGCGCAAACAATTTTATTTAAAGGCAGGGTATCAGCAAACGGACATCCATTATTTGTGGAAAAACGATGCGTTTGAAATCCTCATTTTAAATGGAAATATGCACAAAAAGGAGTTTGATGCATTTTGGGAAAAGATGTACAGCTTGCATCCAAACTTCCATGATTATTTATAAAAAGAGAAAAGGAACAGGCAATGAATATTCAAAATACTCAAATTAGAGAAAATTTGCGCCGTATGGCAGAGCCTAAATATCGCACGTTTGCGCTGTCGCTCATTCCAAATTGCACACATTTTTTAGGGGTGCGCATACCCAAAATCCGAGCACTTGCGCTTGAATTGGTGCAAAAAGATGCGCTTTTGTATTTGGAAAAAGGGGCAGAGATGTATTTTGAAGAAAAAATGCTTAAAGCGCTTGTGATTGGCAATTTAAAGGAAGATATATACGTTGTACTTCGAGCCGTCAGAGCATTTGTGCCCAAGATAGACAATTGGTCTATTTGCGATAGTTTTTGCAATGAATTGAAAATTACAAGGAAAAACAAAGAAAAAGTGTGGGCATTTTTGCAACCGTATTTTGTTTCTCAAAATGCATATGACGTGCGTTTTGCTGTTGTGATGGGGCTTTTTTATTTTATAGAGCAGGATTACTTGAAAGGATTATTGAACCACTTTGACAATATAAAACATTCAGATTATTATGTCAAAATGGGGGTTGCGTGGGCTATTTCCATATGCTTTGTACACTTTCCAGAAACAATGAAAGCGTATTTGGCGCAGTGTACACTGGATACAGAAACGTATAACAAGGCAATCGACAAAATCACACAGTCTTTGCGTGTGGATAAAAGCACAAAAGATGAAATGCGCAAAACCAAAAGGCGAAAATACGGAGAAAAAGAGGGCAAAACAACAGAATGTGTGCGTTTTCCTTGACAAAAGGGGCGCAAACTCTTATAATGAGCATGTGGCAATGTGTGCATATAAATGCGTCAAATACATTGCCTTAAAAAGTCAAATTATGTAAACATCTATTTATAGACAGAATGAGGGAGGCTTTTGCCCATGCTGACGAAAAAACCCAAGGGTACAAAGGATATGTTGCCCAGTGAAGCGCACTTATGGCAAACGGTGGAGCAGAAAATGCGTGAATTGGCTGCAATTTATGGATATCGTGAAATTAGAACACCTGTGTTTGAACATACAGAGTTGTTTTTGCGTGGCGTGGGCAACACCACGGACATTGTGCAAAAGGAAATGTACACATTTAAAGATAAGGGCGACAGGTCTTTGACATTAAAGCCAGAAGGCACGGCAGGCGCTGTGCGTGCGTTTATCGAAGAACACTTGGATCAAGAAGCGTTGCCTCAAAAATTGTACTACTTAAATGCACCTATTTTCCGTTATGAAGCGCCCCAATCGGGCAGATATAGAGAGCATCACCAGTTTGGCATGGAATGCTTTGGGGGCAAAGCGCCCACAGTGGAAGCAGAGCTGATATCCCTTTTGTTGAGGTTGTTGAAAAGCTTTGGGTTGAGCAATTTATCTGTGAGCATGAACTCTATTGGATGTAAAAATTGCCGTCCTGATTATCACAAGCGCTTGAAGGAGTTTTTGGGCGAACGTTTAAACGATTTGTGCCCCACTTGTCAGCAACGGTTTTTGACAAACCCTTTGAGAGTGCTCGACTGTAAGGAAGAAAAGTGTAAGGCAATTGTAAAAGATGCGCCGAGCATTTTGGACTGTCTGTGTGAAGAATGTGACACGCATTTCCACGAATTGCAAGCGCTTTTGACAGCGCAGAACATTCCTTTCACCATCAATCCTTTTATTGTGAGAGGGCTTGATTACTACACAAAGACGGTGTTTGAAATCATCATGCAGTCAGGCAGAGAAGGCCTTGCCTTGTGTGGTGGGGGCAGATATGATGACTTGGTGGAAGAATTGGGAGGCGCTAAAACACCTGCTGCCGGCTTTGGTTTGGGCATTGAGCGCATCTTAATGGAAATGAAAAATGCAGGCACAGAGCCTGAAATGCCTTGCATTACAGATGTATATATTGCAAATTTAGGGAAAGATATGCTTGTACATGCAGCATGCTTGACCAACGAATTGCGCTTGGAAAACATCAAGAGCGACTGTGATTTGGTGGGCAGAAGCTTAAAAGCACAGTTTAAATATGCAGACAAGGTGCACGCAAAATACGTGCTCATTGTGGGGGGTGACGAGTTTGAAAGAAACACGGTGCGCCTGCGCAATATGCAAACCAAGGAAGAAAAAGAAATAAGCAAAGATGAAATTTGCGCTTATTTAAAAGAAGTATTATAATTTGCAATGAATGATTTGCGATAAAAGAAAGGGAATTACAATGGATAGACATATGATCAACCAAGTGGTTTTGGAGCAAGAAAACAAAATTCAAGGTTTTGTAGAAAACATTAGAAACAAGCGCACCATGGCATTTTTGGTGCTCCGTGACGTGACAGGGCGCATTCAGCTCACTGTGGAAAAGGAAAAATATCCTGAGCTTGCCCAAGTGGTGGACAGTTTGACGGTGGAATCTGTGCTCACAGCAGAAGGCATGGTGGTAAAAAACGACTATGTGAAATTGGGTGGCATTGAAATGCTCCCAAGCAAAATGCACATTGAATCTATCGCAGAGCCTTTGCCCATCACCAAAGATGCCGCCATTGATTCTCGCTTGGATTACCGTTGGGTAGACTTGCGTTCTGACAGAAACACATTGATTTTTAAAGCACAAACAGAGTTGGTCGCTTCCTTGCGTTCTTTCCTTTTGGAAAAGAATTTTATGGAAATCCATACCCCCAAGCTCATTGGCGCTGCCAGCGAATCAGGGTCTGACGTGTTTGAACTCGACTACTTTGAGGGCAAAGCATACTTATCTCAAAGCCCCCAATTCTATAAGCAAATGGCGATGGCGAGTGGCTTTGACCGTATTTTTGAAGTAGGCCCCGTGTTCCGTGCAGAAAAGTCTTACACCAACAAGCATGCCACAGAGTTTACAGGGTTTGACCTTGAAATGAGCTATATCGACTCTTTCCAAGATGTGATGGACATTGAAGCTGAAATGCTTCAGTATGCTTTAACAAACGTTAAAGCCAAGTATGGCGATAAAATCAAGGAATTGTTTGGCTTAGAAGTGGTGGTGCCCACTTTGCCCTTCCCACAGATGAAATTGCAAGATGTGTATGCCGAATTGGAAAAACGCTATCAGTTCACTGTGCCCGAAGAAGAAAAGACTGACTTGACCACAGAAGCAGAGCACTTGACCAAACAGCTTGCACAGGATATGTTTGGACATGAATTCTTGTTCATTACAGACTATAAGAAGGACAAGCGTGCTTTCTATCATATGCGTGACGAAAATGACATGCCTTTGGGCTATGACCTCATTTGGCGTGGCACAGAGATCACCACAGGTGCACAGCGTGAGCACAGATATGAACAGCTCAAAAAGCAAGCAGACGAAAAAGGTTTGGGCGAAGACGTGCGCTTCTACCTTGATTTCTTCCGTTATGGCTGCCCACCTCATGGTGGATTTGGACTGGGTGTTGACCGTTTGACCATGCTTTTACTCGGTTTGCCCATCAAAGAAACGATGTTCTTGTTCAGAGGTCCAAACCGTTTGACCCCATAAAAATAAAAGAAAATGAGTTTTTTACATAGAACAGTTGCAAAAGTTGAAAATATTTGATATAATAGTACAAACCCAAGTAGGATTTTTAAGGAGGTGCAGCTAATTTATGCCACCCAAAAAGGATAATTTGCCCATCAATGTAGAAGTGGATTTGGATAACGGGGGGAGCATTTCTTACGCAAGTGAAGTGATTGCCATCATCGCAGGTGTTGCCGCAAATGAAATTGACGGTCTTGCAGGCATGTGCACAAGCGGTGGGATTGGTGATATTATTGGTCGCAACCGTAACATTACCCGTGGCGTGCGTGTCGAAATCGGCACAGAAGAAGCCTCGGTGGATTTGTATGTCATCATTGAATACGGTTTCCCCATTCAAAAGGTTTGCTCTGAAGTGCAGGAAAATGTGCGTAAAGCCATTGAATCCATGACAGGGTTGCACGTGGTGCGTGTGGATGTGCACGTTCAAGGCGTGAGCTTTGAAAAGGAAAAACAGGAACAAAAAGCAGGGCTGGATGCCGCACATACTGCTATGCTCGAAACGCCTATTGCTGAAAAAATTTCTAAAGAAGAAAGCAAAAAGCAAGAAGTTAAAGATGAAGAAAGCAATAAGCAAACAGCTAAAGAAGAAGCGTCTACCCAAGTGCCTCAAACAGAAGATGTGCCCTTAGAAACAGAAAATGCTGACCAAAAAGAAGAGCAAGAAGGCGCAAAAGTACAGCACAAAAAAGGCAAGAAAGCATAAACAATGCTTTGCGCATTTTGGATGCAATCATACTTTAAGGAGGAACTGTCATGAAACTTAAATTCAAAGACAAACTGTTGCTCATTATTTTGGCAATTTTCGTTTTCGCAATGGGCTTTGTGGTGATTTTGCTCAGCGCTCAGCTGAATGAAATTACCCTCACCGAAAATGGAAACTTCTTCACCTTGCATAGAATTTTAATTTTTGTGGGTGGGCTTTGCACCATGGGGTGCGCTGTGTACTTCTTGTCCATCCCTCGCCGTTTGAGGGGGGACAAAAAGGAGTTTGTGGTGCAACAAACGGACAATGGCGAATTGCGTATTTCTGTAAAAGCTATTGAAAACTTGGTGCATAAGTGCATTCAAATGCATGATGAAATCCATGTGGAGTCCATGAAAATCCACAATGCACGAGATGGCGTGGTCATTGACCTTCGCATTTCTCTTGCTAACAACATTTCCATTCCTCTTGCTGTCGCTTCTTTGCAAAAGCAAATCAAGCAATACTTGAGCGTGTCTTCTGGCATTGAAGTGTCTGAAGTGCGTGTGTCTGTTGAAACAGCATTAGACAGTGCACATGAAAAATCTCCTTACCTTGTGGAAGAAGACATGTCTGTGCCCACAGAAGAAGAAATCAAAAAAGCAGAGGAAGAACAGCAGAAAAAGCCTATGCATCAACGTATTTTTTCGCATGAAGACCATCACAAGAAGGAAAATCACAAAGAAGAAGTGAAAGAAAATGTGACCAGCGAAGTGGTTGAAAACATCAAAGAAGAAGTACAAGAAGAAAAAACGGAAGTGCAAGAAGAACTTCAAAAAGATGTACAAGTTGCTGCTGAGGAGGTCAAAGGATGAACGAAAAGAACAAGCAGTTCCTTAAAAACATGACCCAAATTGGCACACCCGAATGCGCTATTTTTATGGGTGTTGTAGGGCTTGTGCTTGGTATTTTGTTCTTACTGTTTGGGTTTTTTAAAACATTGCTTCTGTGCGCTATCATTGCTTTGTTCGTCTTTTTGGGCGCTGTCAAAGATAAAAAGGAATTTATCAGCAATTTGATGAACCGTTTTTCAAATGGCAAGCATGATGCGTATAAAGACTATGAAAAACTCTTAAAAGAAAAGCTCCAAAAGGAAAAACAGGCACAACAAGCAGAAACAGAAGTGCAGTCAGCCTCTGATTCTGATGAACAGGAAAAAGATTGATAAATAGAAAAAGAGCGTGCTTTTTAAAAAGCAAGATGCGTGTTTTCTAAAATTTAAAAGGACAGGTGAAACAAGTATGGCTCGAAGGTCAGCGCGCGCAGCAGCCGTGCAAATGGTGTATGAGAACATGCTCGGCGGTGATGGTGGAGAGGATACTCTTTTGCACCTTATCGAATTTGAGCCAAGTGAAGAAGAACGGCTTTACATTGATACAATCGTTGAGGGCGTTAAAAACGAACAAACAGAGCTTGACGAAATTATTCAAAAGTACTTGACCAATTGGACGATCGAACGCATTGCAAAGGTGGACTTGAGCATTTTGCGTGTCGCAGTCTATGAAATCAAGCACCATGTGGATGACGTATCAAAGAACATCATTTGTGCAGAAGCCTTGTCATTGGCAAAGCGCTTTTCAGCAGAAAACAGTGGCCGTTTTGTCAACGGTGTTGTGGGTGCATATGCACGAGATGTGGATGAAGAAAAGTAAAGAAAAGGGAAAATGCAAATTTTTTGCTTTTGAACTTTGTTTGACTTTAGGCAACATTTTATACACGGTCTTCGCTTTTTTTGCGGGACCGTGTTTGTTGATATCAACGGAGGTTTAAAAAAGCTTTAAAAAGGCTTTGCTTCAAATGTTTGAGCGTTTAAAATAGGAGGGCATATATGCACGCACAGTTGTTGGACGGCAAAAAAATGGCGAATGAACTCTTTGTTTCTTTGAAAAATAGGGTGAATGTATTAAAGCAAAAGGGTGTTGTGCCCGGCCTTGCAGTGATCCTTGTGGGCGAAGATGCGGCAAGCCAAGTGTATGTGAGAAACAAGGGCTTGGCTTGTGATGAACTGGGCATTTATTCAAACACAATCCGTATGGATAAGGATATCACGCAAGAAGAATTGGAAAACCAAATTCAATTATTAAATCAGGATGATCAAATTGACGGCATTTTGGTGCAATTGCCTTTGCCGAAACACTTGAATGAGGAACGTGCGCTCCAAAAAATTGTGCCTCAAAAGGATGTGGACGGCTTCCACGTTATCAACAAGGGCAAGCTTTTGGACAATCATGAAGGCGTGTTGCCTTGCACCCCAAAGGGCATCATGTATATGTTAAAAGATGCAAATATTGATTTAAAGGGCAAACATGCTGTGGTGGTGGGCAGAAGCAACATCGTAGGAAAGCCCGTTGCTTTGCTTTTACTCAACGAGGATTGCACCGTGACGATTTGCCATAGCAGAACGCAAAACCTCTCTGAGTTTACCAAAAATGCTGACATTTTGGTGGTGGCTGTGGGTAAAGCCAAATTGATTACAAAAGATATGGTCAAAGAAAATGCCGTGGTCGTTGACGTGGGCATGAATAGAGAAAATGGCAAGCTCATGGGGGATGTGGACTTTGACAACGTACAAGAAGTGGCAAGTTACATCACCCCTGTACCAGGTGGCGTGGGCAAAATGACGATTGGTATGCTCATGGATAACACCATTGCAATCGCTGAAAAAAGGGCAAAATAATGCGAAACCGTATTGTTTAAAGTGGAGAATGAAATGACTTTTACCTTGACTGTGACAGACTTAAATGATTACGTGCGCCGTTCCCTTGCAGGAGATCCCATCCTTCAAGGGCTTGTGTTGCGTGGCGAAATCAGCAACCTTGTGCGTCACACGTCAGGGCATTATTATTTTTCTCTCAAGGATGAAAAAAGCCGCATTGCTTGCATTATGTTCCGTCAGTATGCGCAGAGTGTGCCCTTTCAAATGAAGGATGGCATGTCTGTGCTCTTAAAGGGCAGTGTGTCCCTCTACGTGCAGTCCGGCACCTATCAGTTTTACGCAGAAAGCGCAGAGTTAGACGGCATGGGGGCACTGTATTTGCGCTTTGAACAGCTCAAGTTAGAATTGTCTAAAGAAGGGTTGTTTGACGTTTCAAAAAAGCGTCCTCTCCCTTTGTTGCCTCGTGCAATAGGCATTGTAACTGCCAAAACAGGCGCCGTCATTCATGATATTCAAAATGTTACACGCAATAGAAACAGCAGTGTACAGCTGATTTTGCGCCCCACGCTCGTACAGGGAGAAGGCGCAAAAGAGGACATTGTGAAAGGCATTGAGGCACTGTCTAAATTAGAGCAAGTGGACGTGATCATTGTAGGGCGTGGCGGGGGATCTCTCGAAGATTTATGGGCATTTAATGAAGAATGTGTGGTGCGAGCCATTGCGCAATGCCCTGTGCCTGTGATCTCTGCTGTGGGGCATGAAACGGATGTGACACTGTCTGACTTTGCGGCAGACATGCGTGCGTCCACCCCCTCTCATGCGGCAGAAATCGCTGTAACGCATAAGGACACGCTGAAAAGCATGGTGTTTGAGCAGCAAGCACAGCTGTATAAAAGCACGTATGACCTCATCATACAAAAGAAGTTTGAAATAGAGAGTTTGGAAAAAAGGTTGGCGCTGTGTCACCCTGCGCTCAAACTCAAAAAAATGCAACACGACCTTGCGCTTTTAAAAGAACATTTGGTGTATGCACTTCAAAATACGCTCCAAAAGCACGTTCAAAAAGTGCAAGTGCTCTCCCAAAAGTTAGACACATTAAGCCCCTATGGTGCGCTCAAAAGAGGGTATACCATGACGATGTCTCAGGGCAAAGTAGCAACATCTGTACAAGATTTAACAGAAAAAGCCACAATTGTATTTTATGATGGTGAAGCAGAAGTTCAAGTTGTTCAAAAAACAGGAGGGAAAGAAAATGCCACCTAAAAAGAAAACATTTGAAGACAAACTGGGCGCTTTAAGTGACATTGTAATGCGTATGGAACAAGGGGGTTTGCCCTTAGAAGAAGCGCTTAAACGTTATGAGGAGGGCACAAAACTTGCAAAAGACCTCCAAAAGGAACTGGATGGGGCAGAAAAAACACTGCTCCAATTAAAGAGTGGGCTTGTGCTCTCTGAGGAGGAAAAGGATGTATAAGCAAAAATATGATGCATATAAAAATAGGGTGGAAAATGCGCTTTTGCACGCTGTGCCAGAAGATATTCCTTCTCCTTTAAAAGATGCCATGCGTTACTCTTTGTTAGCAGGGGGCAAGCGCTTGCGCCCTGTGCTCCTCTTGTCAGCTTGTCAGCTCATGGAGGAAAAAAAGGATTTTACTGATGTGATGCCTTTTGCATGCGCCATTGAAATGATACACACGTATTCTTTAATCCATGATGATCTGCCTGCTATGGACAATGACGACATGAGAAGGGGCAAGAAAACGTGCCACATCATGTATGGGGAAGACATGGCTATTTTGGCAGGGGATGCGCTCCAGAGTTTGGCAATCGAAACCATGCTCCAATCAGACCACCCCTTTTCCCTGTCTGCAATGAGAGAGATTATGACAGGGGCAGGCGTTACAGGCATGCTCGCTGGGCAAACGGTGGATGTAATCAGTGAAAACAAAGAGATTGACGACAAAACTTTGCTCTACATCCATCAAAATAAGACGGCAAAGCTCATCACTGCGCCCGTTGTCGCAGGCCTTATTTTATCGGGTGCAGATGAAAAACAAGTGGAAATGGGCAGAGTGTTTGGCCAAGAATTAGGGCTTGCTTTTCAAATAATAGATGATTTACTCGACGTTCGGGGTGACCAGGCGCTCATGGGCAAAACACTGCATAAGGACGAAAAAGAAGGCAAAGCCACTTGGGTGTCCATGTTTTCAGAGGAAAAAGCAGTGCAAGATGCAAAAAAACACACAGAAAATGCAATTCAAGCACTTTTTTCTTTCTCAGATGAAAAAAACTTTTTAAAAACGCTTGCCAATTCTATGTTAGAGCGTGTACAATAGTATAGTATGCAATTTGTATACGATACTTACTTTTGAAACAGACTTTGAAGGAGGGCATATATTTTTTGGATCAGATATTTGTAAACAAACCCTTTTTATGCGCCGTAAGTGGATGGATGATGGCACAGCTGTTAAAATTTCTCATTCACTGGTTGCTCGAAAAGAAAATGGACTGGAGAAGGTGCTTTGGTATGGGTGGTATGCCCAGCTCCCACTCGGCATTTGTGTTTTCCCTTGCGCTGTCCATTGGTATTGTAGATGGTTTTAACACAACAGGCTTTGCGCTCGCTTTTGCACTCATGTCTGTGGTGATATACGATGCAATGGGTGTACGATATGAAACAGGCAAACAAGGCAAAGTGATCAATCAGATTTTAAAAGAATTGTTTGTGGAAGGCAAGCCTTTAACGGATGAAAAACTAAAGGAATTGGTGGGTCACTCTCCTCTTGAAGTATTAGGGGGCGTGATTGTGGGGCTGGCTACAACAATGATTATTTTAGGCATTTAAAATATTGGAGGAAAAGAAAAATGGATCAATTTAGAGAAGATGTGGCAACCAAAAAAAGTTCAGGCCTTCAGTCTGCCATGATCGGGGTTGCATGGGTGATTATGATTGCAAGCGCTCTGTACGCTGTGATGCTCTTACAGGGTGTGTTTATGGTGTATGCGCAGGTTGGGTTTGGGTTACAGCTCATCGTGTATATTCTTCAAATTTTAGTGTTTGGGGGCATTGCAGTGCTTCTTTTCATGAAAAAAGATACCTTTAAAACGGATTATGAATATACCTTTACCAATGGCACTTTGGACTTTGCAGAAGTGTATAACAATAGGCGCCGTAAAAGCCTTGGCACAATGAATTTGAAAAACATTACTGCGTGTGGGCTCGTGACCTCGGGCAGTTTCAACCGTTACATCAACATGCCAGGCATTAAGAGAAACAACTGGTTTGCAAACCGTGATGGCGAGCTTTTTTATCTCTATTATGAAAAGGACAGCAAAAAGCGCATCATCGTGATTGAGCCAACAGAAGAAATGGTCACTTTAATTCGCCGTGCCGTACAGCAGGGCGTGTATCAAGTGAACTAAGGAGATTTTGAGTTGATTTACCTTGATAATAGCGCAACCACGAGGGTAAAAAAGCAAGTGGTATGCGATATGGCGCACTGCATGGAGGAGATGTATTATAATCCTTCTTCTCTTTATGCGCCTGCCATGATGGTGGAAAAGCAGATAGAAAAAGCGAAAGACAGCATTTTAAAAGCTGTGCACGCAAACAATAAAGCTTCTGTGTACTTTACTTCGGGAGGCACAGAGGCAGACAATTTGGCGATATTTGGATCTTTGTCCTCTTTAAGGGAGGGCAAAATCCTCTATTCAGCAGGTGAACACCCAGCTGTGTTGAGCGCTATTCAGCATTTAAAAGGCTTTGAAAAGCAGGAAATTCCTTTAAACAAAGAGGGATTGCTCGATTTAGAGGCTTTAGAAAATAGGATGACCCCTGATGTGGTGATGATTTGCGTGATGCACGTGAACAACGAAACAGGCGCTGTGATGCAGTTGGACAAAGTTAAAGCCTTAAAGGACAAGCTGTGCAAAAACGCATTTTTCCATGTGGACGGCGTGCAAGGGTTTTTAAGAGTGCCCTTTGATTTTAACCAAAGTGGCGCCACCAGCTATGCACTTTCGGGGCACAAAATCCATGGTCCAAAAGGCATTGGCGCGCTTGTGGTGAAAGAAAATGTGCGCATTGCCCCCATACTCTTTGGAGGGGGGCAACAGAAAACTGTGCGCCCAGGCACAGAGAATGTGCCAGGCATTGTGGGGCTTATGAGTGCAATAGAGCACTATGAAAACAGAGATATTAGAAAAGTCAAATGTGCCTTGTATGAAGCAATCAAAGAGCAGGTAGGGGATATCAAGGTCAATGGGGGGGATCCCTATGACGACAGCACTGCCCCTCACATCATCAACATTTCATTAGAGCCTGTGCGCTCTGAAAACATGCTCCACGCATTAGAGCAAGAGCAGGTGTATGTGGGCATCGGGTCGTCCTGTTCTTCCAAAAGCCAAAAGGTGTCTAACGTGCTCAAGAGCATGGGGGTGGAGCGCCGTTTTTCAGAGTGTGCTTTGCGCTTTTCGCTCAGTGCAGAACAGACGGAAGATGAAATGCTCCAAGTGGCGAAAATCATCAAAAAGCACTATGATTTTTTGAAAAAATACGTCAGGCGATAATTCTATTTAAAAAATAAGGAGAAAAATGTATGCAAGAGCTTTTGCTTGTTAAATATGGTGAAATTTACTTAAAGGGGCTGAACAGACCCTACTTTTTGCGTGTGCTCACGACTCGTATTCGTCAGGCAGTCAAAGACTGTGCTGGTAAAGTGTGGCTACAAGATGCACGTATTTTTGTAAAAGATATAAAGGATATGGACGAGTGCATTGAAAAGGTGACCAAGGTGTTTGGCGTGCACTCTGTGTGCCCTTGTATCACAATGGAAAAGGAAGATTTTACCAAGATTTGCGAACAAGCCGTTGCCATGTTGGAAGGGCAAACAGGCACTTTTAAAGTGGTGGCTCGCCGTGCAGACAAGCGTTATCCTTATGATTCTCCTAAGATCAACCAAATGATGGGTGAATATATTTTAGAGCACAAAGAGGGCTTGACGGTGGATGTGAAAAATCCTGAACACGTGCTCAATGTGGAAATCAGAGAAGAAGCCATTTTGTATTCTAAAATTTACATGGCAGCAGGTGGTATGCCTGTGGGCACAGGTGGCAAAGCAGCCCTCCTTTTGTCTGGGGGCATTGACAGCCCTGTGGCAGGGTATATGATTGCAAAAAGAGGCGTAGAAATCTGTGGTGTACACTTTTATTCTTACCCCTACACGAGCGAAAGAGCAAAGGAAAAGGTGCTGGATTTGGCACGCATTTTGTCGCAAAGTTGCTGTGGCATCAAAGTGTATGTCGTGCCTTTTACAGAAATTCAAATGCAAATTCACGAAAAGTGTGCAGATGATTTGACTACGCTCATTATGCGCCGTTATATGATGCGCATTGCAGAGCATTTTGCAAAAAAAGAAGGCGCAAAGGCGCTCATTACAGGGGAAAGCATTGGCCAAGTGGCAAGCCAAACGATGGAAGCACTCAATATGACGGATATGGTGGTAGACATGCCTGTGTTCCGTCCTGTGATTGGGTTTGACAAGATTGAGATTATCAATTACGCTAAGAAAATTGGCACGTATGAAACGTCCAGCTTGCCCTATGAAGATTGCTGTACTGTGTTTACCCCCAAGCATCCTGCCACCCATCCAAAGCTCGAAAAGATTTTGGAGAGTGAAGAAAAATTAGACGCTTCTGCGCTCATTGAAGAAGCGATTTTGAACACAGAGCTGATTAAAATCGACTAAAAATATTTGATACAATATCATATATATGCATTCGCTTGCATACCTTTTATTAACTCTTTTAAAGGAGAAAAGGTGTGCGGCGAATTTTTTTGTGTGTATCACTGTGTGTTGTGGGAAGCGTGCTCCTATCTTTCCTTTTTTTAAGAGAAAAAAGTGTGCATGTAAGCAGCGCTTTTACACCCCCTGAACAAAGAGATTTCATCTTGATAGAAACGCACAAAAACAGGCTCACGTTTTTTAAAAAAAATAAGGCTGTGTTCGTGTATCCTGTGGCGATTGGAAAATGGCGCACGCCCACACCTTATGGTGTGTTTCAAATATCCCATCGGTTTAAAAGCCAAGGGGGCGGGTTTGGCACACGGTTTTTGGGTCTGAATGTACCCTGGGGGCAGTATGGGATACATGGCACAAACAAGCCTTCAAGCATTGGGCAAAATGCGTCGCATGGATGTATTCGCATGTACAACAAGGATGTTGAAAAACTGTATCAGGCAGTTCAAAACGGCACGCTTGTGGTGATTGAAGGGGCAAATGTAGGGGCGCTCAATGGGCATTTGCGCACCTTAAAACAGGGCGATAGAAACAATCATGTGTATTTGGTGCAACAAAAGCTTGTGCATCTGGGCTTTTTATATGGCAGGGCAGACGGTGTGTATGGGGAAAATACGTCAAGAGCAGTGCTCAAAGCACGGCAAAAATTCGGACTTTCTCTTGTGGATGTGGTAGACCATGCGCTGTATCAATGCTTGGGGATTATGCTATTTGAGTGAGGAAAATATGGAGTGGATACATTGTTTCCCTTTGGAAATTCAAAAAGAGCTTAGACAGGTGGACTTAAATAAGGCATTTGAACTGCGTTTAAAGCCCTTTTGCCCTGTGCGTGTTCGGGGCGAAAATTATGCTTTTAAAGGGGTGCATACAATGGACGAGCAGGCGTTTTACACGCTCCTACATGCGCTTTCAAACCACACGTTTAAAACGCAGACGGAGAGTAAAAACAGTGCGTTTTTGCCTCTAAAAGGGGGGCATCGCTTGGGGATTTGTGGAGGCTATGTGGGGGGCGAACAGGTGGCAGTGTGGAGCATGTGTTTACGCTTTGCAAGGGAAATAAAGAGCGCAGGGGCGCAAGTGATGCCCCAAATATTTGAGCACAACACACTTTGTGGCACGCTGATTATGGGCGCACCTTTGAGTGGCAAAACTACGCTTTTGAGGGATTTAATTCGGCGCTTGTCAAATGCTGGGGTACAAGTGGCTGTGGCAGATGAAAGAGGGGAAATATCTGGGCAGAGCAGGGGGGAAAAGGGGCTGGATGTGGGCGAAAATACAGACGTACTCACAGGGCTAAAAAAGGACAAGGCACTGCTCTACCTCGTGCGCTCTATGGCACCTCAAGTGATTGCGACAGACGAAGTGGGCGGGCAAAGGGAAATCAATGCACTTTTGCGCTGTGCAGCCTTGGGCGTGCCCCTGATTTTTTCCACACATGGCACAAACAAAACGCATTTGCGCCAAAGAGGGTTTATGCCCTTTATAAAAAATGAAAGCGTACAAAAAATTGTGCTTTTAAATGACAGACAGCAGAGCACAGTCATCAACGCAAAGGACTTTGTAACGTGAAAAATGCACTCTTGTGTATTGCGTTTGTGCTCTGCGTGCTCATTGGCCACACATTTTCTAATCAGCTCAATAATCGGTTGAAAACGCTCAAAGCGTGGCGCAACGCTTTTGTGTTGTTACAAGGGGGGATGGCGCATGCAAAGCTCTCTTTGCTCCCTGCGCTTTTGTATGCAGGTAAAGAAGCACAGCGCCTTGTTATTTTTCATGAAAAGATAAAATGCGCCCCTTTTAAAAGCTTGGAAAGTGTGTTTTGTGAAATCAAGGGGGAAGATTGTTTGCTCTATGAAGATGAGTGCATCATACAATCGGGCATTCGTTCTCTTGCACTACACACGTTAAAAGAGCAGACCTCTGCCCTTCAAAACACAATAGACATGCTGTCAAACGCTATTATATCCGTACAGGAAAAAAGGGATAAATACAGCAAAATGTACTTTTCTTTAGGTGTAACGGTGGGGCTGTTTTGGATAATTTTGCTCATATAAGGAGGGTGTATGGACACAAATTTGTTATTAAAAATTGCAGGGGTGGGCTTGCTCGTCACAGTGCTCGTTCAAATATTGACCAAAGCAGGCAGGGAGGATATGGCAATGCTCACCACGCTCGCAGGCATTGTGATTGTGCTTTTCACCGTCATTTCTCTTGTGGGTGACCTTTTAAACAAAGTCAAAACCATTTTTCATCTAACTTGATATGCAGATACTAAAAGCGTGTGTGATTGCCCTTTTGATCGGCTTTTTTGCGCTCCAATTAAAGCAAGCGAACAAGCCTTTTGCGTGTATTTTAAGCGCAACTTGCTGTATCATGCTCTTTTGGATGGGGCTTTTATTGCTCCAAGATATTTTGACGCAGTTTGAAAGTTTTTTATCCACCGTGCACATTCAAAAGGAGCACATTGTGTGCATTTTAAAGCTGATGGGCATTGCATACCTTGTAGAGTTTACAGGCAAAACCTTGAAGGATTTGGGGCAGGAGGGGCTTTCTATGAAAATATCGTTCTTGGGTAAAATCACCATGGCAGGGATATTGCTCCCTCTGATTAAAGATGTGTACACGCTCATCTTTTCGCTTGTGTAAACATATGAAATATGTAATAGGCGCTGTATGCTTTTTTCTTTTTTGCATGGGTTTTTGTGTATCTAAGGCAGAGAGTTTGCCTTTTGACCAAGTGCTCAACACGCTGTCTACCAAAGAGCTGGAGGAGATATTTGAACAAGTGACAAAGCAAGCGACTTTGAAAGATACGTTGCTCAAAATATCAAAAGGAGAGCTTTTGATAAACAGTGAAAACCTTTTAAAAACGCTTGCATCCCTTTTGTTTAAAGAAATTTTGAGCGTGCTCAAACGTCTGCCATTTTTCATTGTGCCCACTGTGCTCTTTTCTCTTTTAAGCACTTTCCACGTGTTTTCAAAGAACGCATCACACACCTTTGTGCTCCACATCGCCTGCTATCTTTTCTTTGCCACCATTATGGTGAAGGACATGGGGGCGCACGTTCAATTGTGCAAAAAAATGATCGAGGATTTATCCAAAGTCATGCAAGCGTTGTTTCCCTTGCTCCTTACCCTTTTAACAGCCATTTCGTCTTCTTCTGCCTTGGCTTTAGGCCCTCAAGCTACCTTTTCAAGCGCTTTTATGACAGCCGTGCTCACAGGCGTTACCATGAAAAGTGCGCTCTGCTATTCTAACCTCGTGATATTAAAAAGTGTTTCGCCTTCTATAAAGATTGATCATTTGACAGAGCTTTTTAAAAAGATGACAGCGTGGACACTGGGCGTTTCTTTCACTGTGTTTATTGGTGTTACAGCCCTTCAAAGCGTGCACTTGGGCATTACAAACGGCATAGGTATGCGCACAGCCAAGTATGCAGTAGACCATTTTGTGCCTGTTGTGGGGGGCATGTTCGCAGACACGATGGACACGCTCATTGGATGCTCTTTGCTCATTAAAAATGCGCTTGGCATTACGGGGTTTATGTTGCTCTTATCTTTTTCTATATCGCCGTTGGTTAAAACGCTTGCGCTTGTGTTTTTATACAAGGGGGTGGCGGCGTTGTTAGAGCCTATCGGAGAAAAAAAGTTTGTGGAGAGCTTTAACGCATTTTCAAGCGCCATGACGCTGTTTTTAATCATCATGTTGTCTGCACTGTTCATGTTTATATTGATCGTGGCGCAGTTGCTCGTGTTGGGCAATGTGATGGTGAGTTATTTGTAAAGGAAAATGCACATGATATGAAAGAGTTTCTTTTGGCTGTTTGCTCCTTTGCGCTTGTAAAAATGCTCTTTTCGTTGTTGCTCATGGAGGGAGATACCAAAGATTTGGTGGAATATGCACTCGATGTGCTGGGCATATTCGTGATGCTGTATGCTCTGATTTCCTTTTTGAGGGGGATGTCTGTTTGAAGGAACTGTATGAACGCATTAAAAATTCCAAGGCATTGAGTATGCTCTTTGCCTTGCTTTTGGTGTGCTTAATGGGCGTGTTTATGCTCAGTGGCAGTGACTTTGGACAAAACGAATGTGATAAAATGGAAAAAAGGTGTGCCCTCGTGCTCGAACAAATACAAGGGGCAGGCAAAGTGCGCGTGATGATTTACAAAGAAGAAAGCGAAAAAACAATGTATCAAGAGGGGCAGGGCACACACATTATCGGCGTTGTGGTGGTGGCAGAAGGAGCAAAGGATTT
Source organism: uncultured Oscillospiraceae bacterium (assembly GCA_964439755.1). Taxonomy (GTDB): domain Bacteria; phylum Bacillota; class Clostridia; order Christensenellales; family Aristaeellaceae; genus CAYTPJ01. The sequence goes on along the minus strand of CAYTPJ010000010.1, from coordinate 4,160 downwards.
GCGCACAGCCCTTTCTTTAAAGGAGAGTGTGTGTACATTGTTTCACCTTGAGGAAAAGCAAGTAAAGGTGTTTGAGATGGAGGAAAGTGCTGAATGAAGGGTCATATTCGTGTGCTTCATGCATACAAGGAAAAGGCATCGCAGTTTGAAAGAGAGGAAAAAATAAAAAAAACGCTTTTTTATGTGCTTGCAATGGGTTTGATTGCCTATTCTTTTTATCTGACTGCTTATCAAAATGTGGAAAAAAATGTGTGTGTGCCCAGTTTTTCTTTATTAAGCACACCAAAAGTAGAAGAAAAAAAGAGCAAGATAGAAACATACAAGGCGCAACGAACAGAAAACAGGGCGAATATTTTGGAAACGCTCAAAACACTGGAAAGCACTTGTTCAGCGCAGGAAAGGGAAAATATAGCCCAAACATTGTTCCAAAACACAGATTTTTTTATAAAGGAAAACCAAATTGAAAGTCTGCTGTATTTGAAAGGCATAAAAAGCGTGTGTGTGCTCACAGCGCAGTCAGCGCATGTTTATGTTGACCAAAAAATAGATGAAAAAGAGATACAGAGGGTGTTTTTGAACATAAAAGAGGTGCTACAAGAAGAAAATGTAAAAATAAATGTGGTGGATTGTAATTTGGGTGTTTAAACTGCAAAATATATGGTATAATATATTTGTCGATACAAAAGAAGGCGGTGTTGACTCATGGTAAGGTCTGGTAAGGTGGTCGGCAAAAAGAAGGATGTGCTCGAAGTTTGCTTTAAACGCTCTGCAATGTGCGAACATTGTGGGCAGTGCACAGGCAAAGCGCACGAAGAAGTGTTTAAAGTGTTTGGTCAAGCAGAAATTGGGGATTTTGTAGATGTAAAAATGCCCGAAACAAAGATACTCAAGGTGTCTTTAATCGTGTATCTTGTTCCCCTTGTATGCTTTTTACTCGGTTTGCTTTTGGGCAATGCTATTTTCCATTCGGATGCATACACAGCCCTCTTTGGCGTACTTTTCCTCGCCTTGTCGTTGGTCAGCCTACATTTTTACGACAAAAAAACAGACATTAGAAACAAGTATATGCCTCAAATTGTTCAGGTATATCACAATCAAAAAGGAGATAATGAAAATGAGTGAAATGAAATTAACCTCTCAAAATTTTGAAGAATTGGTATTAAAAGCAGATAAACCCGTGTTGGTCGATTTCTTTGCAACATGGTGCATGCCTTGCAAAATGGTCGCTCCTATTATTGAAGAAATTGCTGAAGACGTAGAAGGCAAAGCATACGTTGGCAAAATTGACGTGGATGAAGCAGAAGACATTGCTGCTAAATACTCTGTCAGCTCCATTCCTACCCTCATTGTGTTTGAAAATGGCAAGGAAGTACGCCGTACAATGGGCGCACAAGATAAGGATGCTTTGATGCAGTTCTTTGGTGTGTAACACAAAAAATGTAAATAAAAACAAGCCCACGGAGTGTAAGCTTCGTAGGCTTGTTTTTTAGATTATAAAGAAAATGCCATGATTTCTTGGTATTTTTCCTCTGTTAAATCATACTGATAAAAAAGCGCATAGTATGCTTTTGTTTCTTCGTAGAGGTCGTAGGTGGCTTGCTCTGGGTAGAGCACTTTGCACATCCACATCATGCCGAGCAGACGTTGCACAGAAGGGGGGAAGCCCATAAAGTTGTAAGGGCCTTTGGGCACACGGTAGTAGTGACCCTCGTTAATCGCCTTCAATTGGCTGTACAGTACGTCCTCTTTTGCGCTGTCGTACACGCTTTCAGGGGAAAAGAAAATGTAGTCTGCATTCCATTTTAGAATTTGCTCCATGTCCACCTCGTTGCCAATGCCTTTGGCAGAAGGGTTTTCGAGCACAGCTTGGTTGTCTGCAATAAAGTCAATGATTTCAGCTTGATAGCTGTTTTTTGCAATGACATTGATGCCCTTTTGCCCTGTTACGTACAAAATTTCTTTCTTTTGCACATTTTGAAGCAGGGAAAAGATCGTTTGATAAGTGGTGTCACAATAGGCAGAAAATTCGCTTGCTTTTTGCTCTATGTTGAGCAATTTGCCCAGTGTGTGATACGTATCTTTCATTGTGGGCAAGTGCATATCGATGTGCACAAAAGGGATGCCCGTTTGTAATGACAAAATGTCCATCTGCTCTTTGATGTTGCCCTTGGGCTCTCCGATGTCCAGCACCACTTGTGCGCCCGACAATACGAGGGATTCAAGGTTTAAGTTGCCCGAAAAGAGTTGACCTAAAACAGGGAGGTCTTGCAGGTACTTGGGCAAATATGCTTTCTCTAAGTCTGTGAGTTCGTTGGACAAGCCGACTAATTTTTCGCTTGCTAAAGAAAGAAGCACCATTTGAGACATTGTGCCTGTAACGGCAATTTTGTCAATCTGCGTAGGGAGTACAACGCTTCTGCCCGTTGAATCGACAAATGTAAAAGTGTCACTGGACGCAAGCGCAACAGAAAAGGGGGAGGATGCGCACAAGAAAATGAGTGCGAGCAAACAACAACATAGCTTTTTCATTTGAAACTTCTCCTTTTGATTACAGTTTTGGACACAAGAATGTGTTTTGGTTTATGTGCACAACCTCTGCATGGAGGTTGTAGAGAGAAAATATCAAGTCGTCCGTAATGACGTCTTGAGGCGTGCCTTGAGATAAGAGTGCGCCATCTTTGAGCGCCAACACTTGGTCTCCAAAGCGCAAAGCGTGTTCAGGGTTGTGGGAGGACAAGAGGATGGTATACCCCTCTTTGGACAAATGCAAAATGCGCTCGGATAAACGGATTTGATTGCCATAATCCAAACTGGAAGAAGGTTCATCCATGAGCAAAATGCGTGCATTTTGAGCGAGTGCACGGGCGATGATCACAAGTTGTTTTTCGCCACCACTGAGCGTGCAAAAATCCCTGTCTTTGAGGTGCAGGATAGAGAGCTTTTGGAGGGCATCTAAGGCACGCTCTTTTTCAGAGGCGCCTGGGCTTTTAAACACAGAGAGTGTTCGAGCAGTACCCATTAAAACCATGTCGAGCACAGAGTATTTAAAGGCGCTCGTGTGTACTTGGGGGATGTATGCCATTTGGGCAGAACGCTCTTTTTCTGTTAAACGCATCAAAGGGGTGTTGTTTAAGAGAATATTCCCTTTAAAGGGCAAAAGCCCAAGCATACATCTAAAGAGCGTGGTTTTGCCTGCGCCATTTTCCCCCAAAAGGTAGTACACCTTGTTTTTTTCAATGGAAAAAGAAAGGTTTTGGAGCACAGGCTGTTCCTTATAAGCAAAGGAAAGGTTTTGCACGTCAATCAGCATGGTGCACCCTCCTTTTTAACCATTAAGAAGATGAAAAAGGGCACGCCAATCCACGCAGTTAAAATGCCGATGGGCATTTCACTTGCCATCATGCAACGGCTGATGTTGTCTACAAGGAGCATGAAGAAAGCGCCTATAATGGCAGAGGCAGGGAGCAAATACTTGTAATTGTTGCCCACTACTTTGCGTGCCAAATGGGGAATGACAAGCCCGACCCATCCAATCAGCCCACTGACGGACACGATGGCGGCGCTTATGAGCGTGGCGCAGAGGATGATGAGGATGCGCAGTTTATCCGTCTGCACGCTCATGCTTTTTGCCTCATCTTCGTTGAGCGTTAAAAGGTTCATGCGCCACCGAATTAGAAACAGGGGCACAAACCCGATGAGCACAAACACAAAGGCGAAAAGCACCGTTTGAAGGCGTGCGCCAGACAGACTGCCCATCAACCAGTAAGTGATTTCGGGGAGTTTGTCGCTGGGGTCTGCAATGAGCTTGATGTAGGATACACCTGCTGTGCACAAGGAGCTGATCATAATGCCCCCCAATATCAAGTTGATGGTTTTTTGCCCTGACACGTGGTGGGAAATAAAGGTGACTAAAAGCACAGTGATAAGCCCTGTTAGAAAGGCGCTCAATGTGACGATGCTTTGAGAGGCACCCAAGAGCAAGGCGATGGCTGCGCCCAAGGCGGCACCGTTGGAGGCACCGAGCAAATCGGGGGATGCCATGGGGTTTTGAAACACACCTTGATAGCTTGCGCCACTGGAGGCAAGCCCTGCCCCTACGAGCAGAGCGAGCAAAATGCGTGGCAAACGGATGTTTAAAAACACTGTTTTAAAGGCAGAAA
>CAYTPJ010000009.1:20993-31127 GCA_964439755.1 uncultured Oscillospiraceae bacterium | reverse complement strand
TGCGAAACATGTCAGGCAAGTCAAACTCCTCCAGCATATCTGCGCTCACAGAGGAAAAAATCTGCGCTGCCCCTCTGCCCCAAATATTTTTTCTCGTCACTTTGCCATCTTCTGCAAGAGGCAAATCGTGCGTTAAACAGGGCGTACAATGGAGCGAATAGGGCATATCGTCCAGCAAGCCCAACTTTTCATACTGATCCAAAATATCCAGCTTAATGTCCGTAATTTTGTTACACAATTGCACCATAAATTCAGGACGGTCGATGAGGTCATACAACAACGCTTCCACACCCCGATAGCGTGAAATATCATCCCACATGGTGACGTAAAAAAGGCTTTCTCCCATCAAACGGATGGGCAAAATATCCCCAAAAATGGAGGCCAACTTTGTGTAGCGCTTCATCGTTTCTTCTTCGTCATACGTAATCACTGCCTTGTGCAGTTTCTCAATGTCTTCATCCTTTTCAAACTGGTCTATGTATTCGTGAGAAATGATGTTGTTCGTTTTGTCCGTCACACGTGTTTCTTCTGCCACACGCATGCCGTTGCCTGTTGAATGAATCACCTTTTGCAAGGGGAAAAAGGGTTGCAAAATCATGTCACACGCAAAGTGTTTGAACTGGTGAATACGCTTTTTAAGGAACATTTCGCAGTCCCTCAAAAAACCATCTTGACAAGAGGGTGCCAAGTCAAACTCATGCCACGGAATTTCATCCATCAACACCACAGGGCGAATGGGCGCTAAATCGTTGACAGCATAGTGCAGTTTGCGCCTCTCCTCATTGACAGGCAGGGTAGATAATGTGCGATATTCAAACGCCAATCTTCTTAAAATCTCTCTGTCCTTCATAACCATAATCTCCTTTACCTAAGGTAAATTTTGTCCATTTTATAAGGGGCTATTTGTCACATCCAGTATAGCATATACAGATACACAATGCAATATTTTTGTGCACTTCTTTTAAAATCAAGTGTAATACACGATGTAATACGTTTTAACGCCATTTTCCACAGTCAAATACGCTTTTGCCGTCAAAGAAATGTACTTCTTTGTCTTTGTCGTACACAGTCGGAAAGTGCACGATGTACTTTCCCCTGTTTTTAATGTGTCTGCCAAGTATCGAATGGCGGACACATCCTCCTCATGCACAGGAAAAAAGAAAGAATTGCGCATCTGTCTAAAGGGCGTAAGGTCAGTACCTCTGTCAAACTCTGTCAATTCGCAAAATGCATCATTCATAAAGCAAGGTTGTATATCATTGTCAAAAGGGTTGATTTGCGCTACGACAATGGGCACAGGGAGCTGATTAAACACCTCCCATTTGTTTTCCAAAGAAGTAGGAAAAATGCTTTCACTCAGCTTGCCCTTTTTTTTACTCTCTGCCTGCAAAAAAGCCAGTTTTCTCTCCCAAAGAGAATTGCGTGTATCTTCTGCCCACGCATATTCGTCTAAAAATCTACCTTGATAATCGAACACAGCATTTTTATGTGCATCTAAAAAATCATAATAATCACAGGAAAATTCACCCGTTGCAACGCCAAAAATACCTTTTTTTGTTTTTAAAATATACTTGATTTGGTGCTTTTCAAGCGTTTCTCTAAGGTGCTTAACTGCCATTCTAAAGTTGCTACATTCGCTTACCGAGCCATCAAAACTTTCAAACATATTGAGAATAATCTCTTGTGAATTGACCATGGCACCCCGTCTGAATACGAGATAGGCGAGCAACTCCTTTGCCCTTTTGGTTCCAAACACCACGGGCGTATCGTCTATAAACACATCAAAGTTTGGAAAGGTTTTGACATTGATTCTGCGCCTTAAATGGCTGCAAAATAGAAAAAGGGTGTCAAACATTTTGTCCATACTTTCCAAGCTAAAGGGTTTAAACAAAACTTGGTGTGTGCCTTTTTGAACGGCAATGCCCGCCTTCCACGCATCTGCTGTAATGAGCACGGTTAAAAGTGCTGGACGCAATTTTTTAATGACATGAAAAAAAGTCATATAATCCACATTCTCTATATCTGAATCTGCGAAAACAACATCCACAGGATTGTTGTCCACATATGTTCTTGCCGACAAAATATCCGAAAATGTGAGAAAATGTGTGCCCAGATTTTTTTGCTCAAACAAAAAGGAAAGAGGCTTGATTACTCTTTGATCCTTGCTTACGAGAATACAGTTCATATTGCCTCCTCAAAATCCATCATAAAAAATAGAGCAAATAATATGTTTCAATGCCATTTTCCATCGTCTTGTATATTCTACACAAAAAGGAAATGTATTTCTTTGTTTTCGTTGTGCGCAAGCGAAAGGTAATTTCAGTTTTTTCCCCCACTTTAAGTGCACCAAATACCCTTCGGACAGCCTCCACGTCTTCTTCATGCACAGGCGTGTAAAAAGAATTTTTAATTTGCCAAAAAGGAATGATGTCTTCCCCTTTTTCAAACTCCATTGCCTTGCAAAAGCTTTCATTCATAAAAACAGGCTGTAAATCGCCTACTATCGGGTCTTTTTGCCCTACGACAACAGGCAGAGGCAACTGATTGAAAACAGACCACTTGCTCATTTTTTTCACATGAAACACATTTTCTACCAAACTGTTTTGATGTGTTGTTTTGGTCTTTAAAAAAGCCGCTTTTCTTTCTTCTAAAGCATACAGTGTGTCTTCTGCCCACGTGTACTCCGTCATAAAAGCGCCTTGGAAATCAAACATAGAGGACGTTTGTGCTTCCAAAAAGCTGTAATAATCGCAAGAGAAAGTGTGTGGCACAATGGCATATTGACGTTGACTTTGCTTTACAATATAGCTGATATTGTATTTTTGAAGCGTTTCTTTGAGTGCTTTCAGCGCCATTCTATAACTGCTACATTCGCTCACATTGCCCTTAAATTCTTCAAACATGTGGCTGATGATTTCATGCGCAGGCACGAGCGCCCCTCGTCTAAACACGAGGTATGCCAACAGCTCTTTTGCCCTTTTTGTTTGAAACACCACGGGCACACTGTTCACAAACACATCAAAATTAGGAAACGTTTGAACAAACACTTTTGGAGTATTATGTGCGCAGAGCAAAGACAAAGTATCCAGCATATATGCCACATCTTCTTCGATAAAAGGCTTGAACAGAATATGATTGACCCCTTCTTGGAGCGCAATGCCCCCTTGCAAAGCATCTCTTGTAATCAAGCCTGTTAAAATGTGTGGATAAAGCGTTTTCACAAAGGAAAAAAACGCACGATCATCAAGCGCTTCTTCACAGTCAACGAGTACAACATCCAACTGATTTTCAAAAACAAACTTCTTTGCAGACTCTATCTCTGCAAAAGGTTGAAAATAATCGCCCAAATTCTTTTCAAAGTATTTTTGCAAAACAGAATTGATGGTGTGCATATCTTTGCTAACAATAATACCCTTCATTTTGCCCTCCAAAAATCAAATGACACATATATCATATCATATTTTTACAAAAAAAACAGCCCTATTTTTGATAAAAACCATTTTTCTCTACTTTTTTTTAAAATACATACATACATTAGGTTGTCTTTATGTGTGTTTCATGGTAAAATAGTACACAGGTCATGTGCCTATTTTTTTAAGGGGATGAAAGTATGTCAGTTTTAGACGCAATACTCTTAGGGGTTATCCAAGGTTTAGCAGAATTTTTGCCCATTTCTTCGAGTGGACACATTTTGCTGTTTGAAAAGCTCTTTTCTATTGAAATCAATCCAAATGCTATGATGTTGCTCACTGTGCTCTTACACGTAGGCACGCTCGTGTCCGTGTTCATTGTTTTTTTTGATGACTGGATGCAGATTTTAAAGCACTTTTTCCGTTCCAAAACGTTGGGTTTATTGTTCATTGCCTCATTGCCTGCACTCTTTGTGAAGATATTGTTGGGCGATGCCTTTGATGCGCTCAACAAAGGGGGCTTGATGGGCTTTTTCTTTATGGTAACAGCGCTCATGCTCTTTATCACAGAAAAGCTTTCTTCTTTGGGCAAGCATGCGCAACAACCCGAAGCCAAAATCACTGTGAAAAATGCGCTCGCCATGGGGGGCATGCAAGCGCTTGGCATGTTCTCTGGTGTATCTCGCAGTGGCTCCACCATTTTAGGGGGCATTATGACAGGGCTTCCCCGTTATGCCGCTGCAAAGTTCAGCTTTATGATGAGCGCACCTGCCATTGTTGGGGGGCTATTGGTAGAAGGCAAAGCCGCCATCGAAGGGGGCGCTATGGAATATTTAAGCTTAAACATATTGCCCGTTGTGGCAGGCATGGTTGCCGCAGGCATCAGTGGCTACCTCGCCATTCACTACATGCTCAAGCTCATCAACCGTATTTCCTTTAATAAGTTTGCACTCTACATGTTGCTCCTTGGTTTAATCACCATTGCCCTTCAAATCGCAGGCGTAGGCACTTTGCCCCCACTTGGAGTGTAATATGAGCGAAAAAAAGAAGTATACCCCTATGCCCCTCATCACGCAAGAAAGCGTAGAGAGATTATCGCACGCAAACACAATGGAAGATTTTCTTTTGCTTGCAGAAGAAGAAAATGTGGACTGGGATGAAATGCCAGACGAATGGTTGGACGCCATTGCGCAAGGGGATGTAACAGAACTGATTCGACAGCTCAAATACAAACCCAAAAAGGGCAAAAGATAAATTTCACTTTATAACAAAAAAGCTTTTCTTTGTTCAGCACAACAGCTGTAAAGAAAAGCCCTTTTTTTATGTTTTTAAATTATAATACTTTTTGCAAAAAGCTCTTTAAACGGTCGCTTTCTGGGTGGTCAAACAGCTCTTTGGAAGGTCTATCTTCTTGAATTTTGCCTTCATCTAAGAACAAAGTGCGTGTGCTCACTTCTTTCGCAAAGCGCATTTCGTGTGTCACCACAATCATCGTCATGCCCGTTTCTGCAAGCGATTTCATAACGTCTAACACTTCGCCAATCATTTCAGGGTCAAGCGCACTTGTAGGCTCATCAAAAAGCATCACTTTGGGATCCATCATGAGGGAACGCACAATGGCAATACGCTGTTTTTGACCCCCTGAAAGCTGGCTGGGGTAAGCGTTTGCCCTGTCTTCTAAGCCCACTCTTTTCAGCAAAGTCATGGCCTTTTCTTCTGCCTCTGTTTTGCTGATTTTGAGCAACTTCATGGGCGCAATAATCATATTTTTTAAAATGGTCATATTGGGGAACAAGTTAAAATGCTGAAACACCATGCCCATTTTTTGACGGTGCAAGTTGATATTGACTTTAGGGTCTGTAATGTCCACCCCTTCAAAGAGCACTTTGCCCGAAGAAGGTATTTCCATCAAATTTAAACACCTTAAAAAGGTAGATTTACCACTGCCAGAAGGGCCAATGACGACCACCACTTCGCCTTTTTTGATTTCCGTTGTGATGCCGTTGAGCGCTTTAATCTGCCCTCCGTCATAATGTACTTCTAAGTTTTCTACTGCAATAATTGTGTCAGTGCTCACTGTTACGCAATCTCCTTTCCAATTTTCCCACAAGCCATGTAAAGAATACGACCAAAATCAGATAAATCAATGCCACTGCGAGCAAGGGCATAAAGGAAGAATACGTAACACCACGGATGATGTCCCCCCCTTTGGTTAAATCCTTAATCGCAACGTACCCCGAAACGGACGTTTCTTTAATCAACACGATGAATTCGTTGGCAAGAGAGGGCAACACATTTTTAAAAGATTGAGGGATGATGATATACCACATCGTTTGAACATAGTTAAAGCCCAAACTTCTGCCTGCTTCAAACTGCCCTTTGTCAATGGACATGATGCCACCACGGATGATTTCAGCCACATATGCGCCCGAGTTTAAACCAAAGGCGAACACAGCAATCATGATGCCATTTCTGGAAGATGCGAAAATGACGTAATACGCAATCATGAGCTGAATGACAACAGGCGTACCTCTAATGATCGTCAAGTACAGTTTGCATATCGCATTCAAAAAGCCCAATATTTTGTGCCCCAAACGGTGGCTTTTTTCATTCTTGGTTTTGTCATACGTAGAACGCACCACTGCCACGAGCACACCAATCACAATACCAATCAGGCACGCAAAAAGTGTGATTTTAAGCGTAGCGCCCAAACCATCCACCAAGTACTTCCAACGGTCTTTTTCCACGAAATTGAGCACAAAATCTGCCTTGAACTGTTCAAACCATGCAACCAATGTACTTTCCCCCTACTTTTTTAAAGAAATTAGAATATGCCTATAACGCACGATTTGGGGAGCGCTGTATACGCTCCCCGAAAATTATATGATGTATAAATTATTCAGCCGTTTCTGCTGGAATGTATTTTGCAACAATGGCTTGAAGGGTGCCATCTTGCTTTAATTTTTCCAACGCTGCATTGACTTTTTCAAGCAAAGCATCATTGTCTTTTGCAATGCTGATGGCATATTCTTCAGACACATATTCTGTATCCAAAATCACCAAACCTTTGTTGAGCTTTGCATATGCTTTTGCAGGCTCGTTGTCGATGATCACACAGTCAATTTTGCCCACTTGGAGCGCCATCACAGCATCTGTGCCCATTTTATAACGTTCCACAGTGGCCAAGCCTGCTGCTTCAAAGTCATCAGAAGAATAAATATCCCCTGTGGTTGCTGTCTGTACACCAATCACATAATTGTTGCCTTTTACAAAAAGGTCATCTACGGACTTGATTTTGGAACCTTCTTTTACGATAACAGATTGAATGCCTGTGGCATAGCTGTTAGAAAAGTTGATGCTCTTTAAACGTTCTTCTGTCACTGTCATGCCAGCCATGCCCATGTCCACTTTGCCCGTTTGCACAGCTGTGTTGATGGCACCAAATTCCATATCAATCACTTCCAAGGTCATGCCCAATTCTTTGGCAATCGCTTCAGCCACTTCTACGTCAATGCCTACAATCTTGTCGCCGTCATAAAATTCATAAGGAGGGAAGCTTGCTTCTGTGCCCATAGTCAACACAGTCTTTTCTTGTGCATTTTCAGCACTTGCAACGCCTACCATAGCGCATAAGAGTACCATTGCCATCATAAGGGAAATCACCTGTAACAAATTCTTTTTCATAACCTGAGCACCTTCCAATTCTTTCTTTTTCATCGAGTGAATGAATGTTCATCCACTTGATATGTATTATTATACACCCTTTTTTCAGATTTGTCAAGCGTTTTTTTATAAATATTCAAATATTTTTTTATTTATGCATTATACACGGATTTTCTGCATAAATCCAATCTGTTTTTTGCGTGTTTTCATCCGTTTTATGCACTTTATGCAATAAGTAGCTCTGTGCTTGCATACATCCTACAAAAATCACAAAAACCCTTGATATTGCACGATTTTTTAAAGTTTGAAACACAGATTAAACACAGTTAATTGCATGTGCATTACATATTTTAGAGGTTTTTAGCGTGTTTTATGCATACTTTTATTCCGTTTATGCAGTACGTATATTATACACACGCACACACCCTCTATGCACAGCAAATGCGTATTTTTGCTTGCACATGTTCATTATACCACTTGAAATTTTGCCTGTCTATGTTTTTTTACATTTTTTCTTTGTTTTTAAACCATTTAAAGGTTGACAGGGCACAGTTTTTTCATGTATGATAGAAACAAGCAAAAAGGAGGGTTTTTAAATGCAACAACAGCACGTTTTATCAGGCATTGACAACATCCACTCGATAGATCGTTTGCTCCAAAATAAGCGCATTGGCATTATGACCAACCCGACAGGCATCAACAAGCAGGGCAAAAGCACGGTGGACGTGCTCAACGAACTGTATCACGTGACGGCGCTGTACGCTGTGGAACACGGCATCAGAGGGGATATACAGGCAGGTGAAAAGGTGGACACCTATATAGATGAAGAAACGCATTTGCCTGTGTTCAGCGCCTACGGCAAAAACAAACATTTTAATGAAGAAATGCTCGATGCTTTTGATGTGCTCGTGTTTGACATTCAAGATGTGGGCGCACGCTTTTATACCTATTTATATTCCCTTGCATACGCTATGCAGGCATGCGCCCAAAAAGGTAAAAGCGTGGTGGTGTTGGACAGGATCAACCCCCTTGGGTTGGATAAACTTTCAGGCACAGTTTTACAAAGTGCATTTTCTTCCTTTGTGGGGGATTATGCGTTGCCCACGCAATACGCTTTAACCATTGGAGAGTTTGCACTGTATGTAAAAGACCTCTTATCTTTAGACATCGACCTTCATGTGGTCAAATTAGAGGGCATCAACAGGCATACAACGCTTGTGGACACAGACCTTTTGTGGGTTTCTCCCTCCCCAAACTGCCCCACGTACCACAGCATTTTGTGTTACATCGGCACATGCTTATTTGAGGGCACCTGTATAAGCGAAGGCAGAGGCACCACATTGCCCTTTGAAGTGGTAGGCGCACCTTTTATAAACGGAGAAATTTTACAAAAAGAGATGAACGCACTGCACTTAGAGGGCGTGTTTTTCCGACCTGTATCTTTTACCCCCACATTTAGCAAGTTCCAAAATCAAAATTGCAAAGGCGTTCAAATGCACGTAACGAACAAACAGACCTACAACGCTTTTTATGCAGGACTCATGCTCTTAGACACCATCAAGCGCATGTATCCTGCTGATTTTTCCTTTATTTCCACACGGGATGACAGGTATTTTATTGACCTTTTGATGGGCACGAACGAGTATCGCTTGGGCAACATTTCCCCTTCTGCGCTTGTACAAAGAGAGCAGGAAAAACTACAACTGTTTAAACAAAAAACACAAAAATATCATCTATATGAAGGAGCATAAGAAAATGAATTTAAACGCATTGGACACAGAAAAAAGAAATCAAAGCACAGAGCATTTGGATAGAATGACAACGGAAGAAATCACTGCTTTAATCAATGGGGAAGACCAGAAAGTGGCGCTTGCCGTACAAAAAGTGCTCCCTCAAATCAACCAAGCAGTGGACATCATCTTTGACAAAATGGACAAGGGTGGGCGCCTCATATACTGTGGATGTGGCACGTCTGGACGTTTGGGCATATTGGATGCCGTAGAATGCCCCCCTACGTTTTCCGTGTCATATGAAACAGTAGTGCCCCTCATGGCAGGCGGGCAGACAGCTTTTGTAAAGGCAGTAGAAGGCGCAGAGGACGACAAAGAGGCAGGAAAAACAGACCTTCAAAACCTGCACTTTACGGACAAAGATGTGTTGGTGGGCATTGCTGCTAGTGGCAGAACGCCTTACGTGATTGGCGCCATGGAGTGGGCAAAAAAGCAACATGCGCCTGTCATTGCCCTTGTGTGCACCTCTAACGCAGAGTTGAGCGCTTATGCAGATGTGACCATTGCACCCATTGTGGGAGCAGAAGTGCTCACAGGCTCTACTCGCATGAAAAGTGGCACAGCGCAAAAAATGGTGCTCAACATGCTGTCCACCACCACCATGGTGAAGCTTGGAAAAGCATATAAAAACCTCATGGTAGACGTAAAAGCAACGAACGAAAAATTGGTAAAACGAGCTGTGCGCATTGTGTGCCAAGCAACAGAAGTAAGCGAAGAAAAGGCAGAAGAAATGCTCAAACACTGTGATTATTCCTGCAAAACTGCCATCGTGTGCTTGCTTTTAAACATGGACAAAGAGCAGGCGCAAAGCGCCCTTGCACAATCCAAAGGGCACATTTACCCTTTAATAAAAGAGATTGAGGGCAAATAAATGCAAGATTATTATGTGTGTGGTGTAGACGGTGGGGGCACAAAAACAGCTGTGCTCGTGCTCGACCAAGATAAAAATGAAATAGCAAAAAAGGTGTTCGGGTCTATCAACATCAATGGTGCATCAGAAGAAAGCGTAGGGCGAACGCTCTTAGACATTTTGAATTTTTTAAAAACGTTGGACAAGCCTTGCACCTCATTGGTCATTGCAGCAGCTGGCATCAGCAACGAGCGCACATCTTTTCTCATCCATCAAAAAGTCCAAGAAGGGGGCTTTTCAGGCGCTTTTTCTTTGGTGGGTGACCAAGAGGCTGCCTTGTATGGTGCATTAGAAGGGGCAGGCGCTATTGTGATTTCAGGCACAGGCTCTATCTGCTTTGGCAAAAACAAAGAGGGGCAAA
>CAYTPJ010000009.1:0-20893 GCA_964439755.1 uncultured Oscillospiraceae bacterium | reverse complement strand
ATTGTGATTTCAGGCACAGGCTCTATCTGCTTTGGCAAAAACAAAGAGGGGCAAAGCGCACGAGCAGGGGGATATGGCAACATCATTGACGACAGTGGCAGTGGCTACCAAATGGGCAGAAACATTTTGTCAGCCTGTGTGCGTGCAGTAGATGGGCGCAATGAGGGCACAGTGCTTTTAGATGCGCTCAAAAACACAGAGAAATTCTGCTCCATTCAAAAAATCATGTACACTTTGTACACAGAAAAGTGCGACAAAAAAGAAGTGGCAGCCTTGACCAAGCTCCTGCCACCTGCGCTTTTACAAAAGGACAAAGAGAGCATAAAAATTGTGCAGGACGCAGCGCATGAGCTTTTCTTGCTCTCTAAAGCTGTCATTCAAAAACTACACCTTGAAAAGGAAAAATTCTCTTTTGCAGGCAGTATTTTAGAGCACTTTGACTGTATCAAAAATAATTTAATAGAGCAACTGCATGAAAAATTCCCTTTTCTTACGATCATAGAGCCTATGCACGATGCCGTGTATGGCGCAGCGCTCATGGCATATGATCTTTTACAAAACGAACACTGACAGCATTTTTATACACAAAATTTTATACAAATACTTCTTTATCATTCGCAAAGTAGATCATCTGACTTTGCGAATGATTTTTTTCCAATAATAAAACGAACACGCAAAAGTCAACGTTTCAGAAATAAAAGGTGTTAAAAACAAACCGTTCAAGTGCCATATTTGGGGCAATGTCATCATGAGCAAAGAAGGGAACACAACGGATAAAAGCATCATCAGCACAAGAGACTCTTTGGGTCTGTCGATAGACGTTAAAAAAGAGCCCATAAAAGTATTAAACCACGTAAACAAATAGGAAGGTGCAAAGAGAATTAAGGCTTGAACTGCCATATCAATGGAGGCTTGAGGTGCATTTTTGGTGAATATTTTGACAAAGAACGAAGGTGCTGTGATAAACAAAACAAACATAATCATAGCGCCTACAAAGCCTACACGCATTGTGATTTTAAACAAGCCTTGCACCCTGTCCAGCTTTTTTGCACCCAAATTATAAGAAATAGGGGGTTGCAAAGAGTCTATTGTGCCATAGAGCATACTTTTCAACATGCCATCCAAATACATCACAATCCCATATGCGCTCACTGCCACTGCGCCCCCAAACCGAAGCAACAGCGAGTTGGCATAGACGCCTACAACAGAGCCTGCTATTTTTCCAAAAAAATCCGAACTGCCATTGTACATAATTTGCACGAGCATTTTCCACTTGATTTTGGGTTTGGTAAATCGCAAGGTTACTTTTTTTCTATAAAACACTGTCAGCGCATACAGCGTACCAAGGGAAGCGCTCACGCCACTCGTTGCCGCTGCTGCACCAATGCCCCAGCCCAATTGTTTGATCAATATATAGTCCAACACAATATTTAAAAGCGAAGTGCTGATGTTCAAATACATGCTCAGCTTTACTTTCCCACATATTCTCAAATAATTGTCCACAGCCATTAGAGGGATAAAACCCACAGAAAAATATCCGAATACCCTCAAATACGTTGAAACATCCTGACAAAGTTGCGCATCCTCTCGAATAAACAACTGCATATGATTGGAAAACAAAATAGCCCCACTTCCAAATATTGCAGACAATGTAAACACCAAGAGCATAGAGGCTGAAAAGGTTTCGCTCGCCTGCTTTTCGTTTCCCTCGCCTAAGAATTGTGATATTTTAACAGACGACCCGATTGCAATCATATCTGCCATTGCAAAGGACATCATTAAAAAAGGCATAGAAATATTGATGCTTGCAAGCGCATGATTGCCTATATAATTGCCCACAAAATATCCATCCACAATGCCATACAAAGAAGAAAACAGCATACTAAACACAGAGGGCATGACGCATTTCATAAACACTTGACCCACAGGCTTTTCCCCATAATACTTTTCGTTCATTTTTTTCAAACCTTTTTCATAATTTATGACACATAATAAAAAAGATACAACGAATCTGTTATCGTCATATCTTTTTAAAAAGATATTTCTTTCTGTGTCCCAATTATTATATAACGCAAATGACAGTTTGTCAATTATTTTTTGAATTTTTTATTCCATTTATTGTAATCAAACGCCTGATTTTAAGCGCCTTTCACAGTTACATTTACTTGAAGCCTTTACTTTTTCAAAAAGAATTGCACAAATAGCAAAATACCCCTTGCGTACTTTTCAGATAACGTGTATAATATTTCATGTTCCTATTATATTATCAACCAACAAGGAGAAGAAAATGCTCACACTCACGGATGTATCACTCGAATTTTCAGGGCAGGCACTCTATAAACATGTGGACTTAAAGTTTTTGCCCGACAACTGCTACGGCATCATTGGCGCAAACGGTGCAGGGAAAAGTACATTGCTACGCATCATTTCAGGAGATTTGCAACCTTCTGCTGGCACTGTTTCTATCGGCAAGGACGACCGCATGACCGTGCTTGAGCAAGACCACTTTAAATATGATGACTTTACCGTCATGGACACTGTTATTATGGGCAACAAGCGCCTGTATGAAATCATGAAGGAAAAGGATGCACTCTACGAAAAAGAAGATTTTACAAACGAAGACGGCGAACGTGCTGCCCTCTTAGAAGGCGAATTTGCTGACATGAACGGCTGGGAAGCAGAGTCTGAAGCGGCTCGCTTGCTCATCGGCTTGGGCGTTAAGGAAGACATGCACCAAAATCTCATGTCCTCTTTAGATGGTCGCTTAAAGGTCAAAGTGCTGCTTGCACAAGCGCTCTTTGGGCAACCCACCATCATCCTCTTGGACGAACCGACCAACGGTTTGGACGTGGAGAGCACAGACTGGTTAGAAGAATTTTTGATTGACTGCCCTGCTGCTGTTATCGTAGTCAGCCATGACCGTCACTTTTTGAACGCTGTTTGCACCAACATTGTGGACGTGGACCATATGATGTGCAAAATGTATGCAGGCAACTATGACTTCTGGTATGAATCCAGCAAGCTCATGCAAACACTCTTAAACAACCAAAAGAAAAAGGCAGAAGAAAAAATCAAGGATTTGCAAGACTTTATTCGCAGATTCTCTGCCAACAAATCCAAGTCCAAACAGGCAACAAGCCGTAAAAAGATTTTGGATACCTTGCAGATTGAACAAATGCCTGCCTCCTCCAGAAAATACCCCTTTGTAGGCTTTGAGCCTGAAAGAGAAGCAGGGAAAGACATTTTGACGGTGGAAAACATCTCCAAAACAGTAGACGGTGTCAAGGTGTTGGACAATGTATCTTTCACCGTGCAAAAGGGGGACAAGATTGCTTTTGTTGGGGACAACGAAGCAGGGCAAACAGCCATGTTCCAAATTTTAATGGGCGAAATAGAGCCAGATGAAGGTACCTTTAAATGGGGCATCACCATGAGCCAAAGCTATTTCCCCAAAGACAATACAGAGTTTTTCGCCCACTTTAATGGCAACTTGGTAGAGTGGTTGAGCCAATACAGCAAAGACACCACAGAGACCTTTTTGCGTGGTTTCTTAGGGCGCATGCTCTTTTCTGGGGATGACGTATATAAGAGCGTCAAGGTGCTCTCTGGTGGTGAAAAAGTGCGTTGTATGCTCTCTCGCATGATGATGAGCAATGCAAATGCCCTGCTTTTAGACCAACCCACAGACCACTTGGACTTGGAGTCCATCAGTGCTTTGTCTGACGGTTTACAAGCGTATAAAGGCAATATTTTCTTTGCCTCTCACGACCATCAGTTTATTGACGAAGTGGCAAACCGTATTGTAGAGTTCCCCTCCAATCAAACAGGTTGCTACGACTACACTGGGCCTTTTGACGAATATTTATCTTGGAAAAAATCCAGATAATCAGACAACTTTAAATAGAAAGACATTTTCCAAAAAGGTTTTAGGAGAATGTCTTTTTTTGAAAAAAGGAGACAAAACTATGCAACAATTTTTCACTTCCGTAGAACAGATGATTGGCAACACCCCCCTTGTGCGCTTGGATAAAATCAAGGAAAAATACGCTTTGCATGCCAATCTGTTTGCCAAAATAGAAGGGCAAAACCCTGCTGGCTCTATCAAGGACAGGGCAAGCCTCTACATGATTTTGGATGCCGAAAAAAAGGGGCTTTTAAAGCCTCAGGGCACGATCATTGAAGCCACCTCTGGGAACACGGGCATAGGGCTTTGTATGGTGGGCGCAAGAAAAAATTACAAAGTGATTATTGTGATGCCCGAAAACATGTCCAAAGAGCGCATTTTGATGATGAAAGCGTATGGCGCAGAAGTGGTGCTCACGCCTGCCCAGTTGGGCATGCAAGGGGCGATAGACAAAGCCTCTGATTTACAAAAAACGCACCCAAATTCCGTGATCTTAGGGCAGTTTACCAACGCTCAAAATGTGCAAGCGCACTACATGACCACAGGCAGAGAACTATATACTCAAATGCAAGGGCAAATAGACTTTTTCTTTTCAGCCATTGGCACAGGGGGCACGATAACTGGCATTTCTAAATATTTAAAAGAGCAAAATGCGCACATCAAAACCATTGGCATAGAGCCTTTTTCTTCTCCTTTTTTAACGGCACAAAAAAAAGGCGCACATAAAATACAAGGCATTGGCGCAGGCTTTATGCCCCCTCTTTTGGACATGCGTTTGATAGACGAAATACACACCGTGAAGGATGAAGAAGCGTATATTTGCGCCCAAACATGCGCCCAAACAGAGGGCATATTTATTGGCATTTCATCGGGTGCAGCGCTCAGCGCAGGCATATCTTTTGCACAAAAAAAGGAAAATGAGGGCAAAAACATGCTCCTCATCTTCCCCGATTCAGGCAGTCGATATTTATCCACCCCTGATTTTATACTCGAATAAACTTTTATTTTTGCTTGTCGCTCACAATATCATAGTACAGTTTAGAAGTCACTTTATACGCAATCAAGTAGAAAACAAACAGCAGTGCAAAACACACGCAAGTGACGGTAAAAAAGAGCTTTGCATCTGTCAAATTAAAGCCTGACAGCATTATTTTGATAGAGGGAAAAGCACACACCATGTGTACAAAAGCCATCACAATGGGGAACAGAAACACCGTGAGCATTTGAGCATTGATATTCTTTTGAATGCTCCTTTTGCTCATACCCACTTTTTGCATGATGGAAAAGCGCTCTTTATCTTCATACCCTTCTACAATTTGCTTGTAATACACAATGAGCACCATCGCCGTTACAAAGAGAATGCTCAACACAATGCCTACAAAAAACAAACCACCATAGAGTGTATACAGCATGTTCTTTTCTTCTGCTGCGCATTCAAAACTGCATGCTCTGTTCTTTTGTGTAAGTGTTTCCAAATACAAAAGCGCTGTTTGAATTTTCTTTTGCGTGTTTTCCCCCTTGTCGATATCGTATTCATACAAATAGGCAGAGCGCAAAGCAGGCGTTTGCGTTTGTTCCTTATTGAGCACTCTGTTTTGCGATAACATACTTTCAAAATCATCCACCACAACCATCACGCTGGGGAACATCATCGCTGCCGAAGAACGCACGCTGAAAAAGCTTTCCAGCTCTTTTTTTATCACAAACTTTTCTCCTCCGTTGACAGAAAAAGTGTCAAAAGGGAGTTTTTCTCTGTTTTGATACAAAAGCACTTCATGGGGCAAGAGGCTTTCTTTTGTGCCCATAATCCTGTTGTAATCAGCCAGTTCAATCACATAAAAAGTACGGATTACAGGCGTCCCAGTCGCATTTTTATAATCCAGTTCAATGTCCCCATTTTTCACTTCCCCTGCACCATACAACATGCTGTGACTGCGTGCATTTGTAACGCTTGCACCTTGTTCTTTTACAACTTGGTTGACCAAACGCACCACTTCTTCTTGCTCACTTTGCCTGTCGCCCCTTGGATAAAGCCACGTAACCTCCGTGCACATTTGATAGGGGTAACGCTCCTCCAACATCTTTTCTGTGCCAATATACAGCGAAAATGTGGAGGACAGCATGACAAGCACCATGGTTAAAAGAATGCAAATGGTTGCAAGCCCTGCACCATTTCTTTTCATACGAAAGAGCATGGAGGATACGGACACGTAGTGTTTCTGATTGTAATAGTATTTCTTATTCTTTTTAAGCGCCTTTAAAAACGCCACAGAGCCTGTAATAAAGAGCATATATGTGCCTAAAATTACAAGCAACACAGCAAAGAAAAAGAAAAAAATCGCTTGCATAATGTCATCTTGAAATATGGAAAGTGCATACCCTGCGCCCAACAATATTACGCCTATAATGGCAAACACATAGTTGGCTTTGGGTGGTTTTTCCCCTTGATTTTTACTCTTTAAAAGCTCTATGGGGTTAGAAAGGGCAATCTTTAAGAGGGATTTTACCAATATCAAAGCATAAATACCTACAAAAATCAAGAACACAATGCACGCAGAAGAAAAGCTAAAATACAAATCTGTTGTAATTTCTACACGCACAAAGTTCATCAATAAAAGCTCGGACAGTTTATAAAACACGGCGCCAAAAAATATGCCCACAACGTAGGACAAGAGCAAAAGGCACACCGTTTCATTCAAAAGCACACGGGATACGTTCTTTTTATTCATGCCCAAAACATTGTACAAAGCGTATTCCCTGTTTCTTTGCTTTGTCAAAAAAGAGTTTGTGTATATCAAAAAGAGCACAGCAAAAAAGGAAACAACATACACACCCATTTGCAATGTAGTCAACATTGTAGACCTTCCAAAGCCCGAAGAATTTACAATCTCTGACTGGGTGAGTGCAAGCAGAATATACAGCATCGCAACGAGCAAAGAGGAGGTTAAAATGTAGGGAAAATACAGCTTTTTATTCTTTTTGATGCTGTTGATGGCAAACTTTTGGTAAAAGAAACCTTTCATTGCCCGTCACCACCTATTAAGCACAAGGTGAGCGTTTCTTGAATTTTCTGATACAATTGTTCGTCCGTTTGTTCGCCCCTATATATCTGATGGAAAATTTCGCCATCCTTTATGAACAATATACGGTTGCTCGTGCTTGCTGCTTTTACAGAGTGTGTAACCATCACAATGGACTGCCCTTCTTGGTTGATATCCTTAAACAATTGGAGCAAACCGTCTGCCGATTTAGAGTCCAAAGCGCCTGTGGGCTCATCTGCAAATATGATTTTTGGGTTGGTAATCATCGCACGAAGCACTGCTGTGCGCTGTTTTTGCCCCCCTGAAATTTCGTAGGGGAATTTCTTGAGCAATTCCTCTAAATGCAACCTTTTTGCAAGGGGCAAAAGCCTTTCTTGCATTTCTTTGTATGTTTTGTTTTGAAGTACAAGGGGGAGCAAAGCATTGTCTTCTACGCTGAATGTGTCGAGCAAATTACACTCTTGAAACACAAAACCCAGTGTATCTCTCCTAAAAGTTGCAATGTCTTTTTCCTTGATGGTGCTCGTATCCTTGCCTTCTAAGAGCACTGTGCCACTCGTTTGTTTGTCCAAAGATGCCAAAATGTTGAGCAGTGTGCTCTTGCCCGACCCCGATTCGCCCATAATGGCGACATATTCGCCCTTTTCCATGGTGAAATTGACGTTTTTTAACGCTTCCACTTTGTTTGATAAAAAGCGTGTGGTGTACACTTTTTTTAAACCTTTTACATTGAGTAATTCCATTCTGTATGCCTCCTAAAATTTGAGTACATATACATTTTATCAAACAAAGGAGAGTATCTCCATGCATTTTGCTTACAAAAATTAAAAAAAAGCTTACATTTTTGTAAGAAGTGCCTTTATTCTTCTTTTAGGTTGTATTGAGAGAGCGCAATGCGCACGTCTGTGCCTTGATGTAAAACAGAAGATATAGATATTCTCAAATTCAAATTGTCCATGATTTTTTTAACGAGATACAGCCCCAATCCGGAGGATTTTTCCTCCATGCGCCCATTTTGCCCTGTAAAGCCATTTTCAAAAAGGCGAGGTAAATCCTCCTGTCGAATGCCTATGCCACTGTCTTTGATGTGCAATACTTCTTGTTCCACGTAAATCTCTATTTGCCCACTCTGCGTGTATTTTAACGCATTCGACAATAATTGCTCTATGGCAAAAGAAAACCACTTTGCATCCGTCACCAACATATAAGGGGCAACAATATATTTTAAAGAGATTTTTTTATATATGAATTGCGTAGAAAAACGGCGAATGCTCTTTTTTAAAAGCACATCGATATCCTGCTTTTGAAACACATAATCTGTGCTGTCCGATTGCGTTCTCAAATAAGCGAGCACCATATCCACATACAGGTCAATTTTAGACAATTGAATGGACAAGGGCAAAGCAAGGTCAAAATTTTGATTGTCCAACATGAGCTTGGTTGCTTGAATGGGTGTTTTAATTTGATGCACCCAAAGCGTATAGTAGTCGAGCATATCCCTGTACTTTTGAACATCTGTTTCCTTGAGGGTTTTATAATCCTGTTGCATTTTAAGGAGGAGTTTCTCCATGTTATCTTGATTTTCTTCTGCATTGAGCGTAACAAAATTCATTTCTTCAATGGGATAATTGAGCAATTTTTGCAGTTTTTTCTGCTTTTCTCTGTACTTAAAAAAACCATACAAAAAGCAAAAAAACGCAAACAACAGCACCAAAAACAAGGGATATAGCACTACTTTTAAGGGCACTTGATAGAGTGTAAAAGATAAAATCAAAAGCAAAAAAGAGAAAGCATAAAACAACATGCTTCCCTTTTTGCTCTTTAAGTACGCTAAAAAAGTTTTCATTCGATGATGTACCCTACTTTAAACTTGGTTTTGATAAGGTCTGTAAGCCCAATTGCTTGCAAACTTTTGCGAAGACGTGTGACATTGACTGTGAGCGTGTTGTCATCCACAAACGCATCCGTTTGCCACAGTTGCTCCATCAAGTGCTCTCTACGCACAATCTGCCCTTTTTGCTTTAAAAGCGTGTGCAAAATGCGATATTCATTCTTAGTTAAGGGCTGTTTTTTATCCATATAGAGCACAGAGTTATCTTCCGTGTTGAGCACAATATCATCAAACCGCAAGGTATCATGTTCTTTGGTAAAATGATATGTTCTACGCAATAGCGCTTGAATTTTGGACACCAAAACAGTGTTGTCAAAGGGCTTTATCACAAAGTCATCGCCCCCCATGTTCATCGCCATCACAATGCTCATATTATCCCCCATAGAGGAGATAAACAGGATGGGCACATTGGAAATCTTTCTGATTTCATTGCACCAATGAAAGCCGTTAAAAAAGGGCAAATGAATGTCCAAGAGCACAAGGTGGGGAGCACATTTTTCAAAGGCTGTGACCACGTTCGTTAAGTCCTCCACCTTTTCTGTTTGATATCCCCATGCATTTAAGCAGGTGCAAAGCCCTTCTACAATGCCCTCATCATCTTCCACAATGAGTATTTTATACATCTTTTTCTCCATGCAAAATGTGCATAAATTCTTCACCTGTAATCGTTTCTTTTTCGAGCAAATATGCTGCCAATTCGTCTAACTTTTGCCTATTATTTAAGAGTATTTCACGTGCCGTGTCGTGCGCTTTTTTGATGATATTGTTCACTTCTTGGTCAATCAAAGCAGACGTTTGAGGGCTACACTGCAAAGAGGTATCTCCACCCAAATATTGGTTGTTCACTGCCTCTAATGCCACCATGTCAAACTGCGTGCTCATGCCATAGCGTGTAACCATGCTCCTTGCAAGGCGTGTGAGCTTTTCAATATCGTTAGAAGCGCCTGACGTGACAGAATTATACACGATTTCTTCAGCCGTTCTGCCCCCTGTCAATGTGGCAAGCTGAATCATCCCTTCTTCTTTGGACATGAGCACGTGTTCATCTTCTTCCACCTGCATGGTGTACCCAAGTGCACCACTGGTGCGAGGAATGATGGTAATCTTTGTCACAGGCGCTGCATTCTTTTGCATAGCAGCAACGAGTGCGTGCCCAATTTCATGGTGTGCAATGATGCCTTTTTCTCTGTCTGATATCACAGCGCCCTTTCTTTGATACCCTGCAATCACTGTTTCTACGCTTTCTTCCATATCTTCTTGCGTAACAAAGCTATGTCCCATGCGCACAGCACGCAGTGCCCCTTCGTTGATGATGTTGGCAAGCTCTGCGCCCGATGCGCCACTTGTTTGGCGTGCAATGCTCTGTAAATCCAGCGTTTCAGCCAATTTCACTGTTTTTGCATGCACCTTTAAAATGGCAAGGCGCCCTTTTAAGTCAGGCAATTCAACAGGAATACGTCTATCAAAACGGCCGGGGCGCAAAAGCGCCGGGTCTAAAATCTCTGGTCTATTGGTGGCAGCCAAGATGACCACACCTTTTTTGCCGTCAAAGCCATCCATTTCAGCGAGCAATTGATTGAGCGTTTGTTCTCTTTCGTCATTGCCCCCTGTGATGCCAGCGCCCGAATCACGCTTTTTACCAATCGTGTCAATTTCATCAATGAACACGATGCAAGGCGCTTTTTCTGTTGCCTGCTTAAATAAATCACGCACTTTGGCAGCGCCCATGCCCACAAACATTTCCACAAACTCTGACCCACTGATGGAAAAGAAAGGCACTTTGGCTTCCCCTGCCACAGCTTTTGCAAGCAGTGTTTTGCCTGTGCCGGGAGGGCCTACGAGCAGTGCGCCTTTGGGGAGCTTTGCGCCAATGTCTGCATACTTTTGCGTATTGTGCAAGTAATCCACAATTTCAAGCAGTGCTTCTTTGGCCTCATCTTGCCCTGCAACGTCATTGAACGTTTTGCCTGTTTCTGCTTGAATGTATATTTTCGCATTCGCTTTGCCGAGCGTCAAGGCATTTTGCCCACCTGCCATTTTGCGCATTAAAAATTGCCCCAACAAAGTAAAAATCAAAATGGGCACAATCCACGAGAACACGAAGGACAAAAGAGGGGAGGCTTGCGTAGGGATGACAGCGCCAAAACGCACATTTTTGTCCATGAGTTTTTGGCTCAGCGTGGTGTCTTCTGGCCACACACCCGTTTGGTAAAACTGCTTTTTCCCCGATGCATCTTCTGTGTAAAAAGTGAGCACAGACTGTGCTTCGTCCAGCGCCGCTTCCTTGATTTGGCTTTCGTTCAGCATGGTGAGCATTTCGCTGTATGTCACTTCTTTTATGCTATTTTTCAAAATAGCAGGGAATAAAAACGTATTGAGCAGCAAAATGATGCCAAACGTGATTAAGCAATAGTAAATAAGGGGCTTTTTCATGGGCTTTTGTTCTTTCATTAGAAGGTCCTCCTTGATTTATAAGTTTCCCTAACATGTATATTGTACCCTGTTTTTCGCACCCTGTCAAACAAAAAAACAGGGTTTTTATGGCACAGATGTGTCAAAAAAGACAATTGTGCGCAATAATTTAAAAAAAGGGTTGATTTTTTCAATAATTAAAAGTATAATAGAAAGGCGATGAACGGGAAGCGTTTTGAGCACGTGTAAAGAGAGCTGTTGCAAGGTGCGAAACAGACAATGTGCTTTTGACTTTCCACCCGTGAGCATTTGGGCGACAAGCCCAAGGGGAGTGCCCCTTACAGCATATTTAAGATGGATGTAGATACATCAATTAGGGTGGCAACGCGGATTTATTCGTCCCTAACGCATTACTTTTTGCGTTGGGGCGTTTTTTTATTCGCACAGCATATAAAAATGGAGGAAACATCATGTTAGACATCAAACGCATCAGACAAAACCCTGACGAACTCAAAACCATGCTCCAAAATAGAAATTCTTCTGCCAATGTGGATGAAATTATCCAGCTGGACGACAAGCGCAGAGAGTTGCTCGCACAAACAGAAACTTTAAAAAACGTGCGCAACGAAGAAAGCAAAAAGATTGCCATTTTGAAAAGACAAGGGCAAGACGCACAAGAAGCAATGGAAGAAATGCGCCAAGTGGGCGAACAGATTGCGCAGTTGGATAAAGAAACAAACGAAGTTTCTTTTAAGCTCAACGACATTTTAATGCGCTTACCCAACTTCCAAAGCCCCACTGCCCCCATCGGGAAAGACGATTCTGAAAACGTAGAACAACGCAAATGGGGCACACCTCGTGTGTTTGAATACGAGCCAAAAGCACACTGGGACATTGGCACAGACCTTGATATCATGGACTTTGAAACAGGCGCAAAAGTGTCTGGCGCTCGCTTTACCTTTTTAAAGGGCTTGGGTGCTCGCCTTGAAAGAGCCATCATTGCTTTCTTTTTGGACACACACACAAGCGATGGTTTTGTAGAAGTATATCCCCCCTACATTGTAAACAGAGCAACCATGACGGGCACAGGTCAATTGCCCAAGTTTGAAGAGGATGCGTACAAGCTCTCTGACGGCGAAAGTTTCTTAATCCCCACTGCTGAAGTGCCTGTCACCAACATGTACAGAGATACCATCATCGATGGCGATAAATTGCCCATTCGCCACGCTGCATACAGTGTTTGTTTCCGTTTAGAAGCAGGCAGTGCAGGCCGTGACACACGTGGGTACATCCGTCAACACCAGTTCAACAAAGTAGAAATGGTGAAGGTATGCAAGCCCGAACAAAGCTATGACGAGCTTGAATCCATGACCCATCAAGCAGAAAAAGTGCTCCAACTCTTGGGCCTTCCCTACCGTGTGGTTGCACTCAGCACAGGCGACATGGGCTTTTCTGCTGCGAAAACGTATGACGTGGAAGTGTGGATGCCTTCTTACAACCGTTATGTGGAAATTTCCAGTTGCTCTAACTGTGAAGACTTCCAGGCTCGCCGTGCGCAAATTCGCTACCGTGAAGGCGTAAAGGGCAAAGCACAACTTTGCCACACCTTAAATGGCTCTGGCGTTGCAGTTGGGCGTACAGTGGCTGCCATTTTGGAAAACTTCCAAAACGAAGATGGCTCTGTGACCATCCCCGAAGTGCTCCGTCCCTACATGCATGCAGATGTGATTAAAAAGTAATTAAAAAATACGCTGTGTCAGTTTTTACTGGCACAGCGTATTTTTTTGCAACGATTTTTTACATTCCCTTAGGTTTTGTATTGTCCACCACTTTTTGATAGGGTGCACAGATGTACTTGACCATTTCCCCCTGCATTTTCTTTTGAACAGAAGGTATTTTAAAGAGAAAACCCAATATTTTCATAGAAATAAACATCTTTTTGTTCTTCTGTGGAAAGTCATAAATGCGATTTTATTTGTAAAACTTATGGTCCTCCTGCATCAGCCCTTGCATTAAATACACGAGGTCACGGAAAATTTTCGTGCCCCCCACACCATAAAAATTCATCGGCGCTTGCATGTTCTTTTGCAGTGCAAAGTCCATGCTTTTGGCAAGGTCTAAAAGGCTCTTTTCTGTGTCCTGTTCATCGCTTGCCACGCCACAAAAATACATATGGCTCACATTTGCTCTCGCTTCCACAATTGTCTGCAAATTTTGCTCATTGCTGTATGCACCACTAATGATATACCCTGTTGCTTTGCCTGTTGTGAGCGTTCTGTGGCCATTGCAAAATTGACGGTCATCAAAGCATTTCATAATTGAATGTGTGTAATGATTTTGAATGGTAAAAGCGTACACGATGCCGTCTGCCCCATACACCGTGTTGCGCACAAGATTTTCAAAACCGTCTGTGTACACACACTTACCACTTGTTGCGCACTTCATGCACCCAAGGCACCCTCCTTGAAAGGGAAAATCATTCAAATTCACTTCTGTTACAGGGTGTGCACAAGCATTTTTAAAGTCTGAAATCATGTTTTTCAAGTTCTGGTCATTGGGCTGTGCGTTGGTCACAACAACAATTTTTTTATCCGTTGCACCTTGTGTTTGTTTTTCCTTTACCTTGCATACGTAGGGCAAAGAGGGGGCATTTTGCACGCAATTTATATGCGTGTATATTTGGTTTTGTATACGAAAACATACATTTTCAAAGAAACAGTCTGCCTCATACTGCCCTTTTTCACTGATTAAATCATCCATATCTGCTGTCAATGCCCCTACATAGCGCCCCAAATCCTTGCAATTTTCCTCTATAAACTTTTGCGCTGTCATGTCATAAAAATGTTTGGACGTAGAAATCTGCGCCATATACGTATCCTTTAAGTCCAACTTCTGCGCTTTTAAAAGCTCAATAAATCTATGTACTTGATAAGGCGCAATAAACGTGTACACGGGGTAGCAAAACACAACGAGGTCAGCACTTTTTAAAGCCTCTTTCGCCTTTGAAAAATCCTTCTCCAAGCCTTTTATCTGTTGTGCAATGTTTAAATACTGATAGGAATGGTTGGGGTATCTTTTTTCCAAATATTCTGCCGTTTTAATGGTGACGCTGTTTTTACCTTTGGGGCTACCGTTTAAAAATAAAATGTGCATAATTATTCCTTTTTTTGTATAAATATTTCCCTTTCCATTGTACTAAATATCTGTAAAAAGGTCAATGCTCTTTGCATGTAAATATATGTCACCAAAAAGCAGGGGTTTGCCCCTTCTTCTTTGTATAAATTGCTTAAATTATATGCTTTTTCCTATCTAAAACTCCGAAGTTATGTAACAAAAGAAACATTTGTTACATTTCGGCACATATTTTACAACTTTTTACCCTTTTTGCTCTTGTTTATTTGGTCTTTTTTTGGTATAATAAGCATGTGTTCTCTAACAGGGAATGAAAATATGGTACATTAAGGGGCGAATTATATGGATTTTTTGCGTTTCGTGCACGAACATGCACCTTGTCTACCTGTACAAGAGAACGTACTTTTAAAGCCTTATACCACAATGCGTGTTGGGGGAATGGCAGACTATTTTCTCTCAATTTCTTCCAAAGAAGAGTTGATCACTGCCCTTCAAATGATTGAGCAAACGAACCTCCCTTACTTTGTGTTAGGAAACGGCTCTAACGTAATTTTTAAAGACGAAGGGTTTAGAGGCATT
The DNA here is from genome assembly GCA_964439755.1 of uncultured Oscillospiraceae bacterium. Classification (GTDB taxonomy): domain Bacteria; phylum Bacillota; class Clostridia; order Christensenellales; family Aristaeellaceae; genus CAYTPJ01. The sequence goes on along the minus strand of CAYTPJ010000009.1, from coordinate 5,934 downwards.
GTGCTCCATTTATCCAGTGCACTGTCTAAAATCACCGTGAAGGGCAACATCATCGTAGCGCAAGCAGGCGCATTGCTCAACAGTTTATCCAAAACAGCCCTTTTAAACAGCCTATCGGGCTTAGAGTGCCTTTCGGGCATCCCCGGCTCTGTGGGGGGCGCTGTCGCCATGAACGCTGGCGCTTATGGCACAGAAATCAAAGATGTGCTCCTTTCTGCACTTGTGCTCAAAGATTTGCAGTGTGTCACTTATTCTTTACGCGACATGGCATATGGCTATCGAAAAAGTGCTGTGCTTCAAGAAAAAAGCATTGTATTAGAAGCTACCTTTCAATTAAAACAAGGCAATAAAGAAGAAATGCTTCAAAAAATCAATTGTTTAAAAGAACAACGCAAAGCCAAGCAACCCTTAACCTACCCCAGTAGTGGCTCTTTTTTCAAACGTCCAGAAGGGCATTTTGCAGGGGCACTCATTGAGCAAGCAGGCTTAAAAGGGTTTAGGATTGGGGATGCCATGGTAAGCGAAAAGCATGCAGGCTTTGTAATAAACGCAGGCAACGCCACAGCTAAAGACATACTTTTGCTCAGCGAACACATTAAAAAAGAGGTGTACGAGCGCTTTCAAGTGGAGCTTCACGAAGAAGTGCGCATCATATAAACATGACATTTTCACAAACCGTTAAAGAAGAACTTGTGCTCATAAAGCCTGACAAAACATGCTGTATGCTCAGTGAATTGAGTGCGCTTACGCAATCGTGCGCCTCTCTCATCTTGATGGGCAGAGGCAAGTTCAAAGTACGCTACAATGTGCAAAGCCCTGCCCTTGCCAAATTGATTTTCATCCTTTTAAAAGAGCGTATGGGCATCATCCCCCTTGTGCAATATCAGCACCACAAAATGTTTGGGGGCGTGCGCATATTAACCTTAACAGTAGATGAAAATGCATCCAGACGACTGTTGCTCTCTTTGCATATGCTTAGAACAAAGGACGAGCGAGATATTTTCAAAGGCATTCCTCGCAGTGCACTCAAAAAATCCTGCTGTCAGCGTGCCTTTGTAAGAGGGGCATTTTTAGGCGCCGGCTCTCTTTCTTCTCCACAGGATTGTTATCATCTCTCCTTTTCCTTTGATGCCAAAGACAAGGCAGAGGCGCTTCAAAGCATCCTTTCAAAGTGCGCACTCTCCTTTTCCTTGCTCGAAAGCAAAAACAATGTACTCCTTTACACCAAACAAGGAGATACTTTAGGCGATTTATTCGCCTTAATGGGCGCAAACAAAAGCCTTATGGCGTTTGAAAATATTCGCATCACCAAGCAATCGAGAGAACAAGCGAATAGAGCGCTCAATTGCGACAGTGCAAACTTTAAAAAACAACTCTCTGTATCTCAATGTCAGGTACAAAAGATTGTGCAATATTCCCTTCAGCACAGCCTATCCCCCTTGCCTCCCGACCTTTACCAAACAGCGCAATTGCGCATGATAAACCCCCATTTATCCATTGAACAGTTGGGTGCACTCTTTACGCCCCCCCTCTCTAAATCAGGTGTTCACCATCGGCTTTCCAAGCTGATGGCGTATATAGAAAAAGAAAAGTAAATTAAGAAGGTAATCATTATGACCAAGGCAACACTCACGCCCACGCATCTGCCCATGGACAGATTGCACGCAGAAGAATTCAACAAAACGGTAGAAATGTTTTCTTCCACCATCCTCATTCAATACCAAAACAAAACAGTGAATGCCAAATCCATTTTAGGCTTGCTCTCTTTGAGTGACGTAAAAGGTGAAATTACGCTCATTGCCGAAGGGGAAGACGAAGTGCAAACAATTGAAGCGACCAAGCGCTTGCTCTAATCTACTGCACACATGCTCTGTACATAAGCACTAAAATGCACATTTTCTATACCCTTTTTGGGTAAAAAGGATTAGTTCGGTCCATCTGTATGGAAAATATTGGATAGATGCGTTTTTTCTGCACACACTAAAAAAACAATGAACGAGGTTCTCTTATGTTATTGTTTGCACAAAACAATGATGTGTTTAAGTACGCCTTTTACAAAAAACACCTTGAAGGCTTTTATGCAGAATTTCTTCAAAAAAAAGAGAACATGCACCCTTTTACAAAATGCCATCTCCCTCACAAACGATCAGTTTTCTCTTTTTTTTCATCATCAAACCAATTAAAAAGGAATGTGCGCATATAACACATTCCTTTTTATCCTTTTTAATCTAAACAAATATTCTTATCCAATGCTGGCAATGCTTCTTCATCCACATCCAGAAGCGTTGTCTTATTTTCATCCGTGGTATAATAGCAATCTACAACGCCGTCACCATCTGTGTCTAAAAGAGTAATCAGCACTTCCGTGTCCAGACGATGTATTTCCTCGTCAATATCGTTGATTTGAACGTGATATGCCCCTTCTTTTTGGAGCGTTCTATAACACACTTTTTCCTTTTTATTGGCAAGAGAAAGAATGTCATACATATCCACAATCGTGTACCCAAAATCGTCCACAAATTCACGTACAAAACAAATATTTTTAAGCCCTTCATCATCTTTTAAAGAAAACTTGAGCAGGGGAAACCCATTTTTCTTGTTAATGAGCACTCTATGCCACTTGATTTCAGGCATTTTCTTTTTATTAACAGGCGAGTTGATTGAGGGTTTTTTCTCAGTTTCTATGCTTTTAGAAAGTGTATTTTGTGCATAGCATGTAAAAGGCACAGCAAGGAACAATGCCAAAAGCACACACAACGACTTTTTCATGGACACGATACATCCCTACCTTTAAATTCCGTTTGTACTCTCAGATGCAGAAAACGCATTTTCAATGTTGATGGGAAAAGTTTCTTGAGGGTCGTCTATATAATAGGTATCTACCACACCATTTTTATCCGTGTCTAACACATGCACCAACACTTTGGAGTTAAAACGTTTTTTGGTGCCGTCATTCACCTGCACAGAGTATGCGCCCACTTTGTCTAATGTACGGAAACGCACAGCGTCCAGTTTCTTATCCAGTGAGTAGATGTCGTAAATTTCACGGCAGTCAACACCATTTTCGTCTTTCCATTCACGCACAAAGCACACATTTGTCAAGCCAAAGTCATCACTCATAGCAAGCTTAATCATGGGCAAGTTCGTTTCTTTGTTGATTAAAATATGGTGCCAATCCATCTTAGCAGCATAGTTTTTGTAATTGCGCATAGTAAGCTTGACTTCGTATTTTTTGCCATCTGTCAATACAAAGGGAATTTTAACAGTGGTATAGCCTTCTTTGGTACCCCCTTTGATGGTCACATCCATTTTGAGGGTGTTCAGGCACTTGTCGTCAAACTCAATGGATTGAATGATGTCAGGTTTGCTAAATTCAATATTTTCTTGCAATGGAATTTCTTTGAAGAACACATCTTCAACGTTTCTAATGGTAATGGAAAACTTTACTTCTTCCTCTGGATGTGCTTCCACAGGGTTTACCTTAGAGCGAACAGAGGGCTTTGAAGCTGCAAGAGCAACGGAGGATATGCTTAAAAGCATGGTCAGCATTAGTAATATAGCAATTGTCTTTTTCATAGTGAAAATCCTCTCTTTCTAACTTTGGATATAATTGAAGGTAGGAAAAACTGTATATTCAAGCCCTCAAACGCAATGGATGTTTTGAGCACATACAATTCTCCCTACCCTTATTATACCACAGGAAAAACGATTTCACAATAGTTTTTTTGCAATCAAATTGTAACAATTGTAAATCTTGGCTGTTTTTCTTCAGATTTTTCTGTTTTTAAGCATTTTCTGCCCTTTCCACACCGTCTGTTTCCTCTTTTTTCTTAAACACACGAGAAAGTTGCACGGCAATTTCGTACATCACGAGCATGGGTGCTGCAAGCATCATTTGAGATACTACATCGGGAGGTGTTAAGATTGCCGCCACCACCACAATCACAAGCAACACATATTTTCTTGCTTTTTTCATCTTTTCATACGTCACAATGCCTTTTTTAGAGAGCATGGTGATGACAACTGGCAATTCAAACATGAACCCAAAGGGCAACACGAAAGAAAGCACAAAATCAAAATACTCATTGACAGACCACATGGCAGTTGCCACGCCATCTGACGCTGAAAAGAACAGGTCAATGGCAAGAGGAAACACAAACACATAACAAAATGTGATACCCAACAAGAAAAGGAAGAGCGCAACAAAAAACAAAATTGCAAACGTTGTTTTTTCTTTCTTATAAAGGGCAGGCGAAATAAAGCGCCAAATCTCTAAAATGATGATAGGCACTGCGCACACAAATGCACCCACCAAGCACGTTTTAAACTGCATCATCAAGGCTTCTGATACAGCCGTTGAAATGATGTTGATGTTGCGTGCACGAACAGGCGCCAAAATAAAGTCCACCAAAGGGGTGCAAAACAGGTAAAACAATAGGAAAAAGAAGATGCCAACGGCAGCCACGGAAACCACGAGCACTCTCCGTAGCGCTTTTACATGTTCAGCTAAGGCTTGTTTTTTTTCGTTCATATTTTACTTTAAAAAGACACACGCACAAATACCTTCGCATTTTATACGCACATTGCTTTTTACTGTCCCTCTGTTTCTTTCTTTTCTTCCTGTGCAGCCTTTTCAGCCTTTTCTTTATCTTCGGGCTTTACTTCTTTTCTAAATTCACGGATGCTCTGCCCAATGGCTTTGCCTACGCCAGAGAGCTTGCCTCCACCAAACACCACAAGTGCAATGGCCAAAATAACAAGAATTTCTGTAATACCAAGATGCATATACTTTCCCTCCAAAAATAATAATGATATAAATTGCTATGTTTTTTAAACACGCAAATGGGTTACTTAATTTTGATGTCCTCCAGCTCTTTTTCAAGCGTTTCTTTGGTTTGGTTGATGGCAGTTTCCGTATCCTTTTTTGCCTCCATCAAATCCTTTTGAACGCTTGTAAACTCGCTTTTGATGTCATTTTCTTTGATTACCTGTTTAAGGTCAGAAGACGTTTTTTTGAACTCGTCCACCACGTCATCCAGCCCTGTTTCTTCTTGAAACTCGTTGAACATTTTCTTAAGAATCTTCACGCCCTTGCCCAGTGTGCGAGCCACTTTAGGCAAATCTTTTGGCCCTACAAAGACAAAAGCCACGAGTAAAATCAAAAGAATTTCAGAAAAACCGATGTTAAACATGTTTTGCCTCCAAACTGCCATGCGTTGTACTCTATTATAACACACATGAAGGGGTTTTTGCAATTGTTTTCATACAAAAATATATTTTTCATCCAAATATAAGAAAATTGAAACAATTCAGTCCAAATAATCAATGCCCCATACCTCCTTGTGTTAAGCATACACAATGAATTTTGCGCCAAAAACAGTGATGTTTTTACATGCTTTTGTGTTGACTTTTTGTTCTTTTTGGCGTACAATATAAGTTGTGGAAGTATACCAAGAATGCAATCGTACAGAAGAACCAAGAGATGGAGGAAAAAACATGCACAGTAAAGTAGGCGATAACGGCATAAACAAATTTTTCTTAAAGCAACTCATTATTTCTTTCTCCATCATTTTATTGATTATTTTAATTACTGTTTTAAGCTTGCAAAAAGACATGAAATATGGTAAAAATATTGCCTTGATAGAGCGTGAAGAAAGAATGATGTTCAACGTTGAAAATACTATTTTGCAAATTGAAAATGACCGTTTAGCTGTCGAATGGAATTTTGATCGTGCTGTGCGAAATGCAACAGAGCTTTTTCATCCTCTCTCTCTTAAAGAAGATATTTTGTCCAAATGGGCTGATATGCAAACCACCAACGAATATTTAAAGCACAGTCAATTATCTCTTTTTAATATAGAAACAAATTGTTTGGAACACATAGTAAATGCACCTGTTATAGACAGTTTTTACAATGGCACAGAAGAAGGGATT